>JAJQJO010000005.1 GCA_021323495.1 Cellvibrio sp.
CGAAAAAGAAAAAAACAAAAAAGAAGAAAAACCGGAAAACTATTACCGTTGTGCGCTAGACGAAACACCGACTCCCATTGAGTTTGCAAGCGAAGAAGAGCCACTCAATTTTGACTTCAGCCACCGGAGCCAGTTTATTTATTATGACTATGTCCCACACGACGAAGAAAATACTGGCGCAGATACAGTTAGCAACGAAACCCCCATCACGGGCGACGATGAGGCCGCAGTTGCTGACCAGGCAATCCCGGAAGGAAGCGATGACGAAGAAGATTACCATTACGACGAAAAACGCGAGCATTTACTCTATTTCGACATTGGCGAAGGTTCGGTCACTATCACCAGCGACAATAGCATTTGGGCCAACCAGCGCATCGATTGTCACGACCATGCCTATGGTCTCTGGCAATTAATTAATCCCGAGGGGCGCGTATGGTTTCTAATTAATCAGGATGCACCCTCGCTTGCCGCTATTTTATGGCGCAATGCAAGTTACGGTGTAAGCGCCGGGATAATCGCGCTAATCCTCTGGCTTTGGTCCAGGAGCCTGCGCTTTGGCCCCCTATTGACAGTTGAACAGACCGGGCGCCGCAGCCTGGCTGAACACATTTATGCCAGCGCCATGTTACTTTGGCGCAAACAGCAGCACCCGCAATTATTAATTGTTATGCGCAAGGAAATCCTCGAACGATTGGATGAACAGCATCCCAATCTCGAGCAGGCATCCAGCGCTCAACGGCTCGAATTTTTACAGGAATTAACCGGCATTAACCAGGCCGATATTAACCAGGCTCTATTCGCTGAGGGCCTGCATCACCCGCAGGAATTTGCCGCTGCGATTGCACATTTGCAAACCATCTTGAAGCAATTATCAGGCAGCAACTTTTAGGAAATACAACTATGACTGAGTCAAGCATCAATAACGACAGCATTGAAACGGGCAAACCTGCAGACACTGATGAAAGTTTGCAGAATCGTTTGCAACAAGCCAGTACCGTTGCCAATAATTTGCTCAACGAAATTAAAAAAGTGTTGATCGGCCAGGACGCAGTCATTGAACAAGTACTGATCGCCCTGATCGCGCGCGGACACGTATTGATTGAAGGCGTGCCTGGTTTGGGTAAAACCCTGCTGGTGCGCAGCCTCGCCAAATGTTTTGGCGGGCAATTTTCGCGCGTGCAATTTACGCCCGATTTAATGCCAAGCGATGTTACCGGCCACGCCATGTTTAATATGGCCAGGCAGGAATTTGAAATCCGCCGTGGGCCGGCCTTTACCAATTTATTGCTCGCCGACGAAATTAACCGTGCGCCCGCAAAAACCCAAGCCGCATTACTCGAAGTTATGCAGGAAGGGCAAATCACCATTGAAGGAGAATCTTTCAAAACTGGCGAACCTTTTATGGTTCTGGCCACGCAAAACCCGATTGAACAGGAAGGCACTTATCCACTGCCAGAAGCAGAACTCGATCGGTTTATGTTGAAAGTAATTATTGATTACCCCAGTGAAAGCGATGAGCAATTTATGTTGCGTCAGGTGACCTCACAAACACAGGGTGGTTTTGGTTTGGAACATATCCGCACCTTACTAAAACCAGCGCACGTACTCAGCCTGCAAAAAATTGCGGAGCAAATTACCGTCGATGAACAAATCCTGCACTATGTGGTGAAGCTGGTACGCGCTACCCGCAGCTGGTCGGGCATTTCACGCGGCGCCGGCCCGCGTGCCTGTATCGCCCTGCTATCTGCCGCACGGGCTTACGCATTGCTGAATAATAATTCCTTTGTAACGCCGGATGATGTGAAAAAAATGTTTATCCCGGCGCTGCATCACCGGATTTTGTTATCGCCGGAACTGGCGATCGAAGGTATTGCCGCCGAGCGGATTTTGCAGAAAATTTTATTGCAAGTTGAAGCACCGAGACATTAAGACTGATTGGCAACCCTCGCCCGTCAGGTGCTGCTTGAGCCTGAAGCTGGAAATTTAATTACCCTCGCTCCCAAGCAGAATTTGTGAATGGAGCGAAAATTGTGAGAGATATGCATTCCCAAGCGGAGCTTGGGAGTGAATAACCGAAAACATCCGGTAAATATATATTCCCATGCAGAACCTGGGAATGAAGAGAAGTATTCCGAGATATACATTCCCAAGCGGAGCTTGGGAACGAGAAGAGAATCGATTTTTTATGCGCAGAACATGGATTCCCGGCACTCGCTTGATAATTATTTTTGCGCTGCTCGCAACGCTGGTATTTATCAACGCCTTTAGCGCCCATTATTTTAAATGGAGCGCCGCGGCGTATTTACCGCAATTATTATTTATCGCCGCCACCATTATCGCGCTCCTGGATTGGGTGTTATCGCGCCGCTTGCCACCGGTGGAAATTAGCCGCGAATTGCCGGGCAACCTCGCCGTCGATAAATGGACTGAAGTTAAACTGCGCATCCGCCATCAATTTACTGAACCGGTAGCGATCAGTATTTTTGATGGTGTTCCCAGCGATGCCAATTACGACCAACTGCCACTGCGTATTGAATTGCAACCCAACCAAATCAGTAGCTGCCATTATTCACTGCGCCCCCTCGTGCGCGGCAGCTTGCAGCTCGATAAAACCCATATCCAGTTTAAAAGCCCGTTGGGTTTATGGAATATTCGCTATTGGACAGGCGAAACGTCTACTGCCAAAGTGTTTCCGGATTTTGTCGCCATCGCCAACTACGCCATTCTCGCTACCGAAAACCACACCAGCCAAATCGGTATCAAGAAAAAACAACGCCGTGGCGCGGGTATGGAATTTCACCAACTGCGCGAATATCGCCAGGGCGACAGCTTGCGCCAACTCGACTGGAAAGCGACATCGCGCCGCCAAAAATTAATTGCGCGCGATTATCAGGACGAACGCGACCAACAAATTGTATTAATGATCGACAGCGGTCGCCGCATGCGCGCCAAGGACGATGAACTCAGCCATTTTGACCATGCACTCAATTCGATGCTACTGGTAAGTTACATCGCACTGCGCCAGGGCGATAATGTCAGCCTGATGAGCTTTGGCAAGCAGCACCGTTGGATTCCACCGCAAAAAGGCGTTGAGCGCGTAAAGGTATTACTCAATGGTATCTACGATTTACACGCAAACCAATCCACCGCTGATTACATTACCGCCGCCGAAAAACTTGCACTCCTGCAACCAAAGCGTTCACTGATAATCCTCGTCACCAACTCGCGCGATGAAGACAACAGCGAATTATTGCTTGCGGTAAACCTGCTAAAGAAACGCCACCTGGTAATGGTTGCCAATATCCGCGAGCAAGTCCTCGACCACCTCAACGAAACGCCCGTACACACCTTTGACGATGCACTCAATTACGCCGGCGTCCGCCGCTTCCTATACGAGCGCCGCGAATCACACCGCAAACTGACCGCTGCCGGAGTTTATGCAATTGATTGCACCGCCAATGAATTAGCTGTGCGGGTTGCTAATGCCTATTTGGAAATCAAGAGCGCGGGAGTTTTATAACCAGTAGACATATTATAAGGAGCTTTGTATGGAATATTTTAAAACGCTAGAGGATTTACGAGAATATCTTAAAAACTTTGATAAATATTTTGCGAGACCAATCCCTGAAGGAGAACATCCAACACTCCATCTCAACCCCAGCAGCACAAATAGAGAATTGATTTGCGGCATACAGCGAGACGATTATTTATTTTCGCCCTGTAGTGGCTGGGTCCTGCCATCTGACAATCATGGACTTTCATTTTCTGGCCACTGGCAACATCTTCGTGGCATTGCAAGGATGAAAGCAAAAAAAATCCGGGGAAATCCATATCTGTATATTGGGTTTTAGAAAAGGCGGATCTTCCATCTGGCCTGAAAATTCAACTTGATCCCCGTGACAAGAAAAAGCAACATTATCTATTATGCGTTACGGAGCAAATGACCGTATATCAACTTAGAGCTAAATTAGAGTGGATAGCAGACAGAATGTCCGTAACTCGCGGCGCTCAGGGGGCATTATGATTCAGTTTAGCCATGAAAAAGAAAAAGAAATATTACTCCACTACGCCAACCTACTAAGTAACAGCGATGTTATTAGCCTAGTAGATAAAGGTCTTGTTAAAGATAGAGATCAGGTAGCAAGTATCGCCAGGTTTTACTGGGAAATGGTGGATAAAAGCGTTGAAGAAGATGAACTTGGCACTGGCGCATATGACAATATGGAAAAGTGGCTTGAGCGCATATATACGTCGCTACACATTTATTTTAACAACATAGGTCTGGAAGAAGCCTGGGAATCCGAAATACCATAAAACTCTTATAGTCTAATTAGTTCCACGTGTTGCGAATGCCTATTTGGAAATCAAGAGTGCGGGGGTTTCGTATAAATATACAACGCCAGATCGCACTTGAAAAAAGACGTTATCGCAATATGCATTTTACAATATTGGATAACGCCTTCTACTTTTATTAAATTTATCGAACAGTACTTACATTAATACACATGGGCAAATGCGTAGTTTAATCAGCTTTCCAGGTCATCTGCACAATCCCTGTGGTAATGCATTTAACATCATGGTCTTCCGGGCTGGTACTCGCCAGCGTTAAGGTAACCTGCTCACCTCCCGCCATCGTAAACATTAAATGCAAGCGATTGCCTAAACCTGATGGACCAGCACCAAATGCGTGAATCTTATAATGATATTGCGCCCCACTGTAAGCCTCCACCCAAACACGCTCGAGATAACTATCACTCGCATCACCACAAATACATGAGCTGAGATCGGAGCTCCCATTAAGAACCATATCGCCATCATCCGGCCCCATAGGACCACCTGACGCTGCGCCGATGGCGCTACCACAATTATTTGTTGTGAAAATGTTACTCATTTTTCCCTCGCTTACGCAAATGATATCAGCCGAAGTCATCAACGCCATTCGATTCCCGGCCAGAAAGAATTGAAGGCAAACAAATATTGACTCCAATATCACTTCACATCCATTACACGATATTTCATGAAAAAATTTGTAGTCTTAAGCGTCAAACATGCGCATCCGGATTTTCTTATTTTTTTACAGAAAATTTTATTATTGTTTGCACATAGTGATTATCCGCACGTAAAGCAAAACCCAAAAAATATGAAGGCCAGCATTGAATCGTTTTTGCAAAAGAATTATTTTTATCTACCGTAAAAAACCCGTGACACCGCCCGAACTATTCCCATATCTTCCCCAATTCAAACCAAACGCTTTGGCAATATCGAGATACAAATTCGACATCCCGGTATTGTTTGCGTCTACAGCAGTACCGGAGCGGATTGTATTGCCTGCCCCACCCGCAACATAAATACCGGGGTTTTCCTGTTGGTGGTTGCCGCCACCGACTTCGGACATGACTAAAATTAATGTGTTATCCAACAGGGTTCCGCCGTAGGCTACGTCGGGGCGCGTCGCAAGTTCATCCATTAAATAGGCGACCATAATGTTGTACCAGCGGGTTTGTGCATCGAACAATGAGGATTCATCGTGCGAGCTGGCGTGGCTGCCATTTTGATTGTAGGTTAATTTTTCACCTGACCCATATTCACCCATGTACGGGCGAATAGCCGGAAAATTAATTTTCAGCGATTCATCCTGCGCGCTCATAAATTGAAATGTCGCGGTGCGCGTAATGTCAGCCTGGAATGCCATGGCGATATTACGCATTTGCGCTTTAGCGATTGCGTCACCGTCATCATTGATGCCCGTCATGCCGATAGTGGGACGATAGAAATTCGCACCGCCAATATCCAACGCGCCAGCGAGCGTATTTTGATAATAATCCAACGCTTCCTCGTGGGTTAATAATTTTCCTTTTTGTTCGACACTAACAGTATTGGCTTGCAATAGATCCAGATTTTCATGCAGGGTTTCCAATACCCTTTTGCGGCGCGCCGCATCCGGGTCGTATGTGCCGCTGCTGTTGCCAACAATATCCGCCAGCAGCACGTCATATATTTGTTGCGGATTATCGGACACCTGGATTTTGTTGCGATTTTTATCGGTGAAGGGCATGTATTCCGTGCCCTTGGTTTTGCTCGTCCAAACACCCACGTGCATATTTTTAGTCAAACGACCACCGAGCGCTTCGCCGATGGCAACATCAAAGGTAGTGGCATTTTCCTGTCCACCGGAAAAAACTCCCCGACAAGCTTCCGGATGCCCCGAGCTACCACCGTGACCGTTATACGTGAGGTTTTTTATCGGCACAATTTTTGTAAGGTGCGCATTCAGATGTTGCAGCGGGCTGGTAGCAAAACTATTACTGCCCAACGCACCTGGATTATAGGAGTGCCATTTGTCACGCACACAACCATTCGGGTAGTAAACCATTACAAAACGCTTGGCCCCCGCTGTTTGTGCAAACACACGGGACGACAACATAAATTGGCTGGTAAATGCAGTAGTCAAACCCAACCGGGCAATACTGCGCAGGAAATCACGACGCTGCATTTTATTTTTTAATACATTCATCTCAATGCCCCCTCAGTTATTTACGCAAGATGTAATTTTTGGTTTGGGTAAATTGGATCATCAAATCCAACATACTTGCATCGGGCGACGATTTGAATGTGCTGCCAAACACTTGAAGCGTACAGCTGTCATTCACCTCTTCACGTTGACCTCTTGTATAGCGATACCACTGGCGCGCATAACAGGCTTTGGCGTTGGAACTACCAGCAATCAGCTCCGCCAATTCATCCAGGCCCTGGTAGGGCTCTACCGGTTCTGATTCGGATAAATAGGTTTCCGCTGAATGCAAGCTGCCGATATAGCCGAGCGAATTAATGGTTTTAACCAAACCGTTGTCCGTAGTTTCGCTGGTGACATAGCGACCGAGGGCATTGTAATTTTCCAAACCAAAACCGATACCATCAATGTATTGATGGCAAGCTTCGCAACCTTCTTTCAGGTGCGCGTGTTCAAAACGTTCACGCACGGTGAGGCTTGGATCTTCTTGCGGTTTTAATTCCGCACCCACCGGTGGTGGCGGGAAATCCTGGCAGAGCAAATTGCGACGGACAAACAAACCGCGCTTCACCGGATGCGTTTTCTCTGCCGCAGATTGAATCGCAAGGATTGCAGCATGCCCCAACAATCCACGACGTTCAGCATTAGCAGCGTTGTAATCCACGCGCTGCACGCCACTGCCACCCGGCCAGGCCAAACCGTAATGGGTTGCGAGTTGTTGGGTCATGTAACTGTAATTTGCGTTGAGCAATTCGTTGTAATTGCCACCGCCAAATACCGTACGTTTTACCATCTCAACCGTTTCAGCTTTCATGTCCGCTTTAAGGCTTGCACTTAGCGCCATCGTTTTAATATCTTTATCCAGATCCAGCCATCCGGTAATAAAACGCTCGAACGCAATTTGTGCTTTAGGGTCTTGCAACATCTGCGCGACCCGGGCAGAAATTTGTGCAGGCGTGCTCAATTGCCCCGCATCTGCTGCTGCCATCAACGCTGCGTCCGGGGTCGTCGCCCAATAGGTGTAGGACAACATGGCGGCAACTTCGTAATCGGTGAGTTCGTAGTAAATGTTTCCGTTGACGTTACCTTTTAATTCACCCACTTCCGAGCGGTACAACATGGATGGTGATGAGAGAATCGCAGTCAATAATGCAAGATTGCCTTGTGACGATTGCAGCGCGACTAGTTTGGTCACTTCTGTCGAGCCAAGCGGACGGCGATAAGCGCGCTTGCCAAAGTTCTGCACAAAACAAGTCGCGTTGCTGCAACCGGGAGTGAGGCTATAAATATTACCCACCATTGCCGCAGCTGCCTCTGCGGCAAGCACATACCCTTTGGCGTAATCAGTAGTGAAGATTGTGTTGGCATTGGTTTTAAATCCATTCACGGGCAGGTCGGCCGGAATACGCCCGCTGGTGACATCGATATTATTTGTCAGGCCCAATAAATCGCGCACCGAATTATTGTATTCAAGCGTGGATAACAAACGGAAACTGCGATCCTGCGGAATCAAATCCTCAAGGCTATCGGCACTGCAAACGCCCGCCGGTGGAATAAATGCTTCGGCAAAAATCATCGCCGCAACACTGGTCGCACAAGTGCCGGTACAACTGCCAACATTACCTTTGGGCATGTTCGCTGCGATGTAATGTGCAAGGCTGGTTTGGGTATAGCGCGTTTGCAGATCGAGCAGTGACGGAGTGCCATTGCCATCGCTGCCGTGACAACCGATACAACCCTGGCTTTGATAATGGCTGCGTGCAACCTGATGCTGATCAGTAATGCTATCGAACACCGCAAGTAGCGTGAGCGAAACTGCATTGCCCACCACCATTTTTGTATTCGCGTTATTCGCATCCAACAAATAGGCTGCGCCTGTTCCCTCCCAGTGAACAAATTTCATTCCCGGGCCAGCGGCATTTGCTTTGATATCAACCAGTGTGCCGGGCACAAATAATTTTCCACTCAGGTTTGCACTGCTAGCGATAGTCGCTGTGCCATTACCTACCTGGATTTGTGTACCCGCTTCCACTACCGCTAATGCAGGTTCAGCGGTTAACCATGCTGCGTCATACCACCCTGGCCTGGTTTGGCTCACGGTTAGATCCGCCGTCTTGTTAGCCATATTGTTGCTGAAAATAATATTGGTATTGCCGGTGCTGTTGGCCCATGCCGAAGGGATAAATACGCGTAACCACCCAGCACCATATTTGGGTGCAGCTTCTGTTACCGCTGGCCCGGGCCAAGTGCCCGTGCGCTCCGTCAAAGTTCCATTCTGGTCGGTCCAGATATGGGTATTGAGCGTCGTCCACGCCGCCGGTTTTTTCACATAAACATATTGTCCTGCGCCTAAACCCGTCAGGGTATAGGTTGTAGAAAGCGCACCGTAGGTTGCCGCAATGGTTGCGCTGCCCGCACTCGCGCCGGCGGTAACTAATCCGGTAGCAGAGACACTTGCCACCGAAGTATTACTGCTTGTCCAGGTGACTTGCGCAGTCATGCCCAACAGATCATCACCTGCGCTGGCGACAGCGGCTAATTGTTGTGTCTCACCCGTTTTAATGCGCAGGTTGGTAGTGCCGGCAATTGCCAATGCGGTAACCGGATTTGACGCGGGAATAATGTCCAGCGTGATGCTATCGCTATAGCCCTCACTGCTCGCCGTAAGAGTCACGGTGCCTGTCGACAATGCAGTGACGTTAATCGCTGCACCGGTTTTGCCTTGAGTGGAAATCACCGCTGGGTTGCTGGATGTCCAGGTCACTGCACCTGCTGCTGGTAGCCTGGTGCCGTTGCTGAAAACCGCTTCCAAATTTAAACCAACTACTTCATTCACTTCGGGAGATGATTTGGTTGTAGTTATATCGATTCCGGTTTGGCTAACATCAACACCCAACTCATTAATCCAATTGCGGAACAAGGTTTCTGCTTCAGGATTAGTCGCAACCGAACCGTAAGGCATACGCATGCCCGCACCGGTTTGATATTTGTAGACGTTGCTGTTCGCGGGAATGCCGGGCACGACACGATTGTGATCATTAACCAGCTTCATCATTTCCAATGCGGTGCCGAAGCGCATATCCATTCCGCCCGAAATACCTGAGTGACAGTGAGCGCAGTTGGTGTGCAAATACGATTTTGCGCGCGCGGTCAAATCAACACTTGCATCAGTTGGTGCGGCGAATTTTTCGTAACTGCTGCCGTTACTAATGGTGGTAGTAAATAATCCAACCGTATTAAACACTTCCAATTGGTTTTTAGTTACGCCTTGATAATTAAAATTGCCATTAAGTTGATGCGTGCCTGTCGCAAGCGGCGTTAATTTTCCATCCGCAGCTTTATGGCACCCGGTACAGGTGCTGCCCGTTTCAACTTTGCGCACCACGCTCACCAAACCACCATCAGGCTCGACCGAGGATTCGGTCACCAGATCTGCATCGGTACCCGCTGCATTCCACCGATAATTCGCCGCCTGCCAACCGCTTTCCTGACGGAACAGTATGGAAGTGGTGAATGGTTTATTGGCATTTGCCGATGTTGTGACTGCAAGATGTTTCACCACTACCGAACCAACAGGTAAATCCCAGATTGCAGCCGGGTCAAAAGGGATTTTGCTTGCATTGGGAATCGCTACAAAATGCCGCATCTTGCCGCCATCAAACCAGCCAGTGGTATTCAAGGTGTATTCAATAACGCCGTGCGCCGGAATTGCATTCGGTAAATCGGCAAACAGACCTGTTTCTGATAATTTCGGCGGAATCCGCGCGGATGCAACATCCTCATCCACTACTTTGAAAATACTGGATGGCCCACCGAGCTCGCGCCCGTGGCTGGAAATCAGCAAATTCTTTTTAAGGTCTTTACCAATCGATGAAATGTAATGTGGGAAAGCTTCGCTAATTAATTTCTTGGCCTGTCCATCATTGGCAACCGACCAGAGGCGCTTGCTGACGTAATCACCAAAAATAAAACTGCCATTGAGATTAGGCAGATCAGTGCCGCGATAAACAAATCCACCGATAATAGAAACACCCGCAGTGCGGCCATAGCCGTCACGCGGTGCAACAAAGTCAGTTAAACAATTTTTTGCAGCATCGCCACCGAGCACGCCCCGGTTGCGCGCGCCCTCACACACCGGCCAACCATAATTCTGGCCTTTGGTGATGATGTTAACTTCTTCGTAGGCGAGATCGGTATCTTGCCCGATTTCAGTTTCCCATAGCGTGTAGGGAGCATCAGTATCAAATGCCCAGCGCCAGGGATTGCGATGCCCCATGGACCAGATCTCGGGCAAATAACCAGCGCGGCCTACAAATGGATTATCCGCTGGCACACGATAATATTTTCCGTCCACTGCCTGGGCTAATGGTTCGATGCGAATAAATTTTCCGCGCAGTGTGGTTGGATCTTGCGCGCTGTTATTGGTGCGGCGATGGTAAGGATCGCCCGGCAATGGGTTTTGTGGAAATGCGCTGTGGCCGTAACCACCCTCGCCAATGCCCACATACAAATATTGTTCGGTGGGGTGAAATTGCATCATCCCGCCTTTGTGGTCTTCACCTGGTTGCGGGATGCGCAAGACTTCGACTTTGGACCCGGCAGAGGTTGGATTGGCAGGATTATCGACGGTCCAACGCTCGATAATCGCATCGCCAGTTTTACCGCCGGCCATGCCATCGGTACGTGGATAAAAATTATCGGTTTCACCAAAAATGTAATACACATAAATAAAACCATTAGTGGCGAAATACGGATCAAATGCCATGCTCAACATTCCGCTTTCATTGTTGTTGAGTACGGTGGATTTTATATCCAACAATTTTCGCACTTCGGTTGCGATCACATTTTCCTTATTCGGGAATACGTAAATCGCACCTTCTTTATCGACAACATACACCAGATCATTAATGCCATCGTTAGTGACCATCACCGGCGAAAAGAAAAATTCATTCAAATTTGGGAAAGCATTTACGAAACGGTATTTTCCTGAGCTTACTGTACCCGTGATCGGGAAACCCAAGGGTGCTGCCAACTGTGGGCGCTCAGGTAAAGCTTGCGCAGCTGCGCCAACATTAATCACCATCGTATCGGTTGCGGTACTGTTGTCTGCAGCAGTGAGTGTCAGGGTTACGGTGATACTGCCCGCGGTAGAGAGCAGCGGGGTAACCACTTGTTTGCCAATCAGCGCACCTGACCATGCGGTACTCGTCCAGCTTGCGGTTACATAGTTACCGGTTGACGTTGCGGCGGATAATGCCTGACGCGTATTGATATTGGCTTTGCGATCTACTCCGGCGTTGGCAACCAAATCTGTCGGCACACCGCACGCACTCGCGGTTTTCCAGCTCGCACTACCAAAGTCGTAGCAATTGTTGGGTGCAACAAAATTTAAATCGGCAGTTTTAGGATTGCCATTGGAATTAAATACGATGCCAGAGGAATTAACAGTGCCGGAAAATTCATAATTGAAGAAAGCGGGGGCACTGGAATGTTTAATCATCGCGGCGCCCGGCCAAGTGGATGCAGGTAGCGCAGGCAGGGTATTAAAATAATGGATATTCACTGAAGTCCAGTTAGCCGTATTTTTAAAGTAAACCGTTGTTTTTTCAACAACAGCCGATGACTGGCTGGACGCGGTTGCTGCGGAGCTCGAAGACGATGCAACCACAGCGCTGGATCTACTTGATGTAATCGCTGAAGATGATTTTCTAGAAGCACTCGCAGCCGATGAACTGGTGATGACATTAAATCCGCATTGCGATAATGTTTTCCAGATATTATTTTCAAAACAGGCAGCGCCGGTATATTTCAGGTTTGCCGTTTGGTTTGCACCGTTATTGTTAAAAATGACATCCAGCGAAGTCGGCATCTGCATCCCGGCAGCAATCGACGCAGTGAAATCGTAACAATAAAAAGTGCCACGCCTGGTCATACTCTTACCGGGCCAGGCGGGCAAAGGGGTCACTGCCCCAACGGGCAGCGGATTCCAGAAGTAAATGTAGGGGGTTGGAAAGTTATTGGGATTGCTATAACAAATCGTATTTGCAGGAACAGAAATAGGCACCCTGGTGGCAACGACTGCTTTGGTAAGCTCGTTGAAGGTAATTTTATAATCGCCGTCACCACCAACGATTAAATAATCCTGCGCTGGATAGGCTTCATTCCAATTATCCGAATAGCGGCTGATCTTAAACCGCGGGTTGGCGCCAGAAAAATTCTGCCAGGTCTCCCACAGACCTGTGGTCGCATTTTTTGTCATGCCTGTTGCAGCCCAATTATTGGGTGTGCCACGAAAATAACTATGAGCCCAGGCCTGCGCCAGAGCGGCATGGGTATAAAAAAAAGAAAGCACAATGAAAAGGCCGGGCAGAATGAAACACTGCCATTGTTTAATAAGCCGGAAGGCATTGAAACGGATTGATAACATGTACATAGCGTCTTCCTATAAGTAATCAGGCAAGGCTCTGGAACACGGCACGCCTGGAATTATTATTGTTATGTGAATTAATATTATTTAAGGCAAAGCAAATCTGCAGGCGCGATTGCACCAGGCTGCAGGCAATTTATAGTTTGCAATTACGGCTCAAATAGCGAATAAAATTGCATAGACTTCCGGGTCACAGAAAATTAGCAACTTATTGGAACTGGATTAAATCCACGTGTAAGAGTATTTGTAAGGCGTCGGATCAACGCAGGCATGAAACGATTTGAAGTTATATTTATTATGTAAACTGATTTATTTTTACCAAAACAATTTTTTTTAAAACGACTGCCAGCACAGGATAGTTTTTTCCACCGGCATTGGGCAAGATGAATACGTATGCAATCCGCACCATGCAAAAAAGTAACCTACCGAAGAAAAGTGGTGGATTGGTAACACAAAAATTCAAAGCCAAAAAATAAGGCAGCCGAAGCTGCCTTATTAACTGGATGAGACAGAATTTATTGCGGTGTTTCTTCGGTTTCGGGGGAGCCTGCTTCTTCCATCAACTCAGCTTCTGCTGCATCGATCTCTTCATCCTCGACCACGTCATCATCAACTGCTTGCTCCTCAGGCGTCTCATAGGAGATGCCGTCTTCGATAGCGTCATCGCTGAACCTGGTGTCTTCAATCGCACCGTCTTCTGTATATTCAGACGGATAGGTGTCCGAATCAGGTGAGGTGTAGGATGAATCAGCGCTTTGCGCAGCATCCAAATAGCTTTGATATGCAGGCAACGAAATAGCAGCGAGAATACCAAGCACGACCATCAATACCGGAAATGAAAACGCCATCACCCAATGCCAGGTTTTATTGGGTGGGGTTTGCAAACCATAGTCATTGCGACCTTCGGTGCCTTTGAAAAAAATCAACAATACAATCAAATAGATATTAGCGAGGGGGACTATCGCTAACAGTGACATCCAACCGGTTTTATTTAAGTCATGCAAGCGTTGGATAATCAAAATAAAACTGAATACCACCATCACAATATAAGCGATCACCCCTAATACTATGGCCAGGGTAGTGGACACGAACGCAGCCACAAGGCCAATAACAACAAAGGCACCCAGCATTGCAAAGGTAAATAACATCGAATGCGCCCAATAGCGCAGGCGATTAACACGTGAAGATGGAGAGAAAAATTTAATTTCGCCGACCGCCTGGTCATCAGTCGTCAATTGGCCTTCGGGGGTTTGATAGGGATTAGTAGACACGCAGAGCTCCTTAATTGTTATTGCTGATTATGTTGATGGTGAACAGCCTAACCCGTCCAGCACGGCAACAACAAATAGACAACACAGGAGAATCGACATCAGCAAAACCTGTGTGGTCGGAATTGCTGAAGCCATAATGTTCTTGCGAACGACAGGAAGGGGTTCAGGGGGTTCCGGGAGTTGCCTGCGCACCCAAACAGGACAACTACCAACGGGTTGATTCTAGCGATCAACTAAATAAATTGCGAAAAAATAATTTTAAATTATCGAGCAGACGCGCAAAAAAACCGGCCTCTTCAATAGGCTGCAACGCAACTATCGGGGTATTGACCAACAATTGGCCATCCAGCTCCACGGTGAGGTTACCCAACTCCTGGCCCGCCACAATCGGCGCTTTGATTATTTCATTGATGTGCATTTTCGCCTGCAATGATTGCTCACGGCCTTTCGGCAGGGTCAGGATAATATTATTGGGAATCCCCAAGGTCACTTCCTGGGTCTTGCCAGCCCATACACGGGAGCTGCTCACTTGTTGGCCAGCTTGATAAAGCTGCGTGGTCTGGAAATAGCGGAAGCCGTAAGCCAATAGTTTTTGTGTTTCTGCCGCGCGCGCGCTTTCACTTGCGGTACCCATTACCACGGCAATAAAACGGGTGTTTTCGCGTTTGGATGATGCGACCAGACAATAACCCGCCTCTTCAGTGTGACCGGTTTTTAAGCCATCCACAGTGTCATCGCGGAACAGCAACAAGTTGCGGTTGGGCTGACGGATATTATTGTAGAAAAAATATTTTTCCGCGTAGAGCGGGTAATGGCTCGGGTGATCGTTAATAATCGAGCGTGCCAGTACCGCCAAATCTTTTGCCGTGGTCAAATGTCCCTCGGCCGGCCAACCGGTGGAGTTTTCAAAATGCGTATTGGTCATTCCCAGCTGCGCTGCTTTCTGGTTCATCGTATCGACAAAGGCATCTTCATTGCCCGATACATATTCAGCGAGTGCAACCGTTGCATCGTTTCCCGATTGGATAATTACACCGCGCAACAAATCAATCACCGATACCTGGGTGCCCTCTTTCACATACATGCGCGAGCCGCCCATTTTCCAGGCTTTTACGCTGATGTTTACCATCGCATCTTCGGTAATACGGCCTTTTTCAATTTCATCAACCACCAGATAACTGGACATCATTTTGGTGAGGCTGGCAGGTGGTAAACGCTGCTCGGAATTACTTTCTGCAACGATACTGCCAGTGGTGGCATCCACCAGAATAAATCCGGACGCCGCGAGTTGCGGTGCGGCAGGAATAACTTGTGGTTTTTGCTCAACTACTTGACCGGGAGTGGGTGTGGGCAAGGTAGTTGTGGGCGCGGGCGCCGCCGGTTGCTGGGCAAAAGTGAGGCTTGAACTGGCCAGCACGACACTGGCAAATAATTTTTTAATCATGGTTGATTAACACTCTGCAAATCGAAAAAAAAGAAAAATTGATATGTGAATTGTAACAGTAAAGCAACGGAGTGAATCAAAGCTGAACTTCATGCGGATAGGCCGCATTGTTTACTGATACACAACATGTGCCTGAAAAATTTTAATGCGTGCCAGTTGGTCGCGCGCATCTTGTAAACTCTTTGCATCTTTAAACGGGCCAACCCGAACACGATGTACAGTTTTGGGTTGCGCAGCAGAGCTGATCTGCACTGGATAAGTTAATTTTGTACCTATGCTCGCGGAAAAATGCTGCGCCGATTCTTTTTGGCTAAAAGCGCCAACTTGTAAATAAGTACCCGCTGGCAGTGCAGGCTCGACATTCTTTAGGGGATTGTTATCCGCGCGACGCGGTATAGGTGCGGCATCGCCGGGCAACGCAATTTCAACTTCAACCCGACCGGTGCCAGTTTTGTGAATTCCAATTCGCTGTGCCGCCGCATAGCTCAAATCGATAATACGCCCCTTATGAAAGGGACCGCGATCATTAATACGGACCACAACACTTTTACCGTTATCCAAATTGGTGACCCGTACATAAGACGGAATTGGCAAGGTTTTATGCGCACCAGTCATTGCGTACATGTCGTAACGCTCACCGTTGGAGGTATTGTGTCCATTGAATTTATTGCCGTACCAGGAGGCATAGCCGCGCTCGCGATAGGCGCTTTCATCTTCGATCAAGTGATAGGTATTACCCAGGACGGTATAGGGATTTTTATTGCCCGCAATCGTGCGGGTTTCATGGCGCGGCACTGCGTCGGGCACGTGGGATAAATCCACATCTTCTCCCGGGCCAAAATCCTTATCATGGGAATAGCGGCCATCGTTGGGATTGTACGGCGCCTTGGGCTTGGCCGGTTTTTGTTTACTGCCCGAACAGGCCGCAAGTAATACGCACATAATCAACATAACCACCAGGTTGATTTGTTGTGCTGTGCCTGCAACACCGGAGCGACGCATTATCAACATCAGTGCCTTGCCCCCGCCGTTTGTTTATTGGCATTATGCATAGCCTGTTTAATTTCCAGGCTTAAATCATAGACGGCCATGGCGTACATGGGGCTGCGGTTGTAACGGGTAATCGTGTAGAAATTTTGCAACCCCAGCCAATATTCCAAACCATTTATACCGTCAAATTCAATCGCAATTGCGGGGCTAGTGCGAGCGACTTTTGCAACAGGTGTTACACCGGCCTTTTTCCATTCGCTGATTTTAATACTGGGCGGCACGACCTTGTTAAAGGATTCATTGGCCAGAAGTGTGTCACGCGCTTTGGTCAACTTTGCCGGCACCACCACAGCTTTGCCGGTTTGCCAGCCATGCTTGTTAAAATAATTGGCCACGCTGCCAATAGCGTCAGTCGGGTTATTCCAGATATCAGTAAAACCATCACCACTGAAATCGACCGCAAAATTGCGATAGCTCGATGGCATAAACTGCCCATAGCCCATCGCGCCAGCGTAGGATCCCTTAAACTCCAGGGGATTGTGTTTTTGCTCGCGCGTGAGGATTAAATAATTGACCAGTTCAGCGCGGAAAAACGGCGCGCGCGGCGGGTAATCAAACGCGAGTGTGCTTAGTGCATCGATCACATACCAGCTACCGGTATTTTTACCATAATTGGTTTCCACACCGATGATCGACACAATAATTTCTGCCGGCACGCCATATTCTTTTTCAGCACGCGCGAGTGCATTGCGGTGTTGGTTCCAAAAATTAACGCCATTGGTAATACGCATAGGCACGATAAAAATCGGGCGGTACTCTTTCCAGGTTTTGGATTTTTCAGCCGGCCGCGCAATTGCATCCAGGATTGGCTGGCGCTTTTGCGCCTGGCTCAGCAGTTGATTGACTTCGGCGGCAGTAAAACCGTGCTGCTGCACCATTTCATCGACAAATCCCGCCGCCAACGGATGTTGGCTGTAATCAGCCGCCGCTGACATGGCAAGTGTAGTGCCAGCCATAATCCCCATGCATCGATTGAAAATGCATCGTTTGAAAATGCACTGTTTGGAAAAAAACCGACCAAAAGACAACATAAAACCTCGTTAACAAATTTCGTACTGGACGTCGGCACGCATATCAAGCCTGGGGAGTCATTACCCGTTTTTTCTCGGTGGAAATGGCCATCAGCAACCCAAAGCCCGCAAACAGCGCAACAATTGCCGTGCCCCCCTGACTGATCAAGGGCAAGGGTACACCCACTACCGGCACAATGCCCGATACCATCCCCATATTCACAAATACATACACAAAAAAGGTGGAGCTGATACTCGCGGCGAGCAGCCGCCCAAAACTGTTTTGGGAATTTACCGCAATCATCAAGCCGCGAATAATCACCATGGCATAAATTGACAGCAAAAGTATGACCCCGAGCAACCCGAATTCTTCCGACATCACCGCGATAATAAAATCGGTATGGCCTTCGGGAAGGAAATCCAGGCGCGACTGGGTGCCTTCCATCCAACCTTTACCGGACAGGCCACCGGAGCCAATGGCGGTTTTGGATTGGATAATATTCCACCCGGTACCCAATGGATCCTGAGTGGGATCGAGCATGGTCAGTACCCGCTGGCGTTGGTAATCGTGCAGCATAAAATGCCAGATTGGCCAGAGGCTTGCGCCAAACATCACTACTGCGGCGGCGATATACCGCCAGAGCAAACCGGAAAAAAACAACACCATCACGCCCGACGTGGCAACCAGGATCGAGGTTCCCAAATCCGGCTGTTCAATAATCAAGGCGGTAGGCAGGCCAATCAAACCGAGCACAATCACAACTTGCCTGAAACGCGGTGGCAAAAACCCGCGGCTAAGATAGGCCGCGACCGTGATTGGCATCGCCAACTTCATGATTTCAGAAGGCTGGAAGCGGAAACTGCCAATCTGCAACCAGCGCTGGGCGCCCATGGAAATATCGCCAAAGATAGTCACCGCCAACAACAGCACTACCCCACCCACGTAGGCAAAAGGTGCCGTCCGCCGGATAAAGTCCACCGGAACCTGCGCTACAACAAACATGGTGGCGTAGGCAATGACAAAGAAAGTGCCCTGTTTTTCAACGCTCGGCAAGTTATGTCCGCTGGCGCTGTAGAGCACCGTCAGGCCGATCACGGTCAACAGCATCAATAACAAGAGCAAGAAAAAATCGATATGCAAACGCTCGGCGAGACGCGCGCGACGGCTGAATGCACTTGCCGCCTCCGGCATGCGCCGCAGGAAATCCTGTTTACTCATTACCTGCTCCTGAACCGGATGCTGCCGAAGAGGATGAGGATGAAGCAGCCGCATTCAGCGCTGATTTCGCCGTTAACTCTGCTTCTTTAGCCACCCGCACCGCTTTGCGCTCGGCGATATAGTTGTTGGCGCGCTTGATAATTGCGGCGTGGTGAAAGCCAACCGGCGGCACAAATTCATCGGCTTTGAGGTAATAGCCCAACAGCCGGGCATCCATCATTGCCCGCGCTACGGGCGCCGCCTGGCTCGATCCACCTTCAGCATTTTCAAGCATCACCGCGACGGCAATTTCCGGCGCTTCAACCGGTGCAAAGGCCACGAACAGCGCATGATCGCGATGCCGCTCTTTCAGCAAAGCCGAGTTGTATTTGGCGTTTTGCGCAATGGCTACCACCTGCGCCGTACCTGACTTGCCCGCCATGCGATACTCGGCTCGGTCAGATGCCTTGCGTGCCGTACCGCGCGCACCGTGCATTACTTCTTCCATCCCACCAATGACGGCATCCCAATATTCGGGCTTTGTATCGAACACTTCCTCGACAATCGGCTCATGCACTTGATCGCCAATTTTCTGGATAAATTGCGGCCGGTAGCGAACACCATGATTGGCGATAGTGCTTGTCATCACAGCTAATTGCATGGGGGTCGCCAGCATATTGCCCTGACCAATGGAAATATTGACAGTATCGCCCGGATACCAGGCTTCGCGTCTGGCTGCTCGCTTCCATTCGCGCGATGGCCAAATGCCTTTGCGTTCATGGGGGATATCAATACCGGTCAGAATCCCCATACCAAAATAATGGCCATATTCACTGATCTTATCGATTCCCATGCGGTTGCCCAGATCCCAGAAATAGGTATCGCAGGATTGGGAAATAGCGACCTTCAGATCGACACGGCCATGGCCGCCGCCGGTTTTGGCAAGGCTCCAGTCGCGCCAGATACGCGAGCTGCCGGGAAGGGTAAACACCCCTCGGTCGGAAATAGCCCGATTCACGTCGGTAAAACCAGAGTCCAAACCGGCCAGACCCAAGATCGGTTTTACCGTCGAGCCGGGTGGATACTGGGCCTGTAAAAAGCGATTAAACAGCGGAGTATCTACATCTTCGTTGAGGTTTTTATAGTCGCGATAACCAATACCGGTCACAAAGAGATTAGGGTCGAAACCTGGGTAGCTCACCGCCGCCAGAACCCCGCCAGTTTTTACATCAATCGCCACTACTGCACCGCGACGACCGCGCATGGCGGCAACGGCAGTTTCCTGTAGACGAACATCCAAATGCAGGCGCAGATCGCTCCCCTGCTTGGAGTCAATGCGATCCAGGATACGCATCACCCGACCACGCGCATTGGTCTCTACGTTCTGGCTGCCTACCTCACCCAGCAACACATCTTCATAACTAGCTTCTATTCCGTTTTTACCCATCGCATGGGTACCGGAATAGCGCTGCAATTGTTCGGGTGTAAAGGCGTCCATTTCCTTTTCGCTGATACTGCCGGTGTAACCAATCACATGGGCAAACATATCCGCGTAGGGATAATTGCGCACCAGTTCGGCGTTGACTTCCACTCCATCCAGCAAATGCTGATTTACCGCAAGATGTGCAATTTCATCTTCCGTCAGACGAAAGCGCAGGGGGACAGGGTCGAGTTTATGGCGGCGCTGCTTTTGGGCTTTGTAGAATTTTCCCAGATCCGAGGGTGTGATCTCAATCAGGCCTTTCAGCAGCTCAATCGTATTGTTCAACTCAGTGGCATCGGCACTGACAACAGAGAGGGTAAAGCTCGCTTTATTATCGGCGAGCAATGCGCCGTTGCGGTCAAAAATCAGACCGCGCGTAGGCGGTACGGGTTGCACATGTACCCGGTTGCGATCCGATTGGGTGGCGTACTCTTCATAGTTAACGATTTGCAAATCGTAGTAGCGATACACCAGCGTGCACGCCAATAAAATCATAAATACCGCCATCACCACTACGCGGTTGCGAAACAACCTGGCCTCGCGCTGGTGATCTTTGAACTGATGGACTTCTTGCATGCTCGGGCCAGAAATTCTTAAAAATCAGGGTTGATGTTTTAATAGATTGTTATTTGGCTGCTAGCCAGATCATTATTTATGGTACGGATGATTCTGCAAAATGGTACAGGCCCGATAAAGCTGCTCGATCACCAAAATACGCACCAGTGGATGAGGCAAGGTAAGTGGCGAGAGCGACCATTTTACGGTTGCCAAAGCCAAACACGCTGGCGCCAGGCCATCGGGGCCGCCGATCAGCAAGGAGTAATTTGATCCGCTCATTTTCCAACCGGCGAGATTTTCCGCCAGCTGTTCAGTGCTCCAGGGTTTTCCTTTGACATCGAGTGCAATTACCTGCTCGTCCTTGCCGCCCTTTTCAATCACCGCGAGCATGGCCTCGCCTTCTTTTTCCATCGCCTTGCCAATATCGCTATTTTTACTGCGCTGGGCGAGCGGCAATTCCACCATTTCCACCGTGACATCGCGCGGCATACGCTTGGCATATTCCGCGTAACCGGCCTCAACCCAGTCGGGCATTTTGGTACCTACGGCGATAATACGAATACGCATAGCGGCTATTGATCCACGCCTGACCGATTATCCGCGATTGGCCGGTTTCATCGACCAGAGTTTTTCCAACTCATAGTAATCGCGTGCTTCCTGCTGCATCACGTGCACAACGGTATCGCCGTAGTCCACTAATACCCAATCGCCCGTTTCCAGACCTTCGACGCCCAGTGCGCGGAAGCCCGCTTTTTTGGTTTCTTCCACCAAATTTTCGGCGAGTGAACGCGAGTGACGGCTGGAAGTACCACTGGCGATAATCAGGGTATCCATCACATCGGTGAGTTCATGCACATCGAGCGTCACTATGTTTTTGCCTTTGAGGTTTTCAAGGGCGTTAATGATCGCTTGGTTTAAATCAGACATTCAGTTACCTATTAATAAAAAATTCAAAAAAATAAAAATGCATAAGCGGGTGAAAAAAACGCGCCGTTTATTGATAAAGCTGTTGGTCGCGGATGTAATTCCAAACTCCATCGGACACTAGAAACCGGGGCGAGTTTCCCGCCTGAACTTGCGCGCGAATATCAGTAGCCGATATCGGTAGCAGCCGCTGCTCCAGCACAACAATCGCACCCGCGGCCTGCTGTGGAATTACCTCAGCGTTGTTGCGGTGCATCTGCAACAATTCCGCCATCACACCTGACTCCGGCAAGAACCAACCCGGGCGCGCAACAACAATGATATGGGCCAGTTGCAGCAACTGGCCCCAGTTATGCCAGGTATCGAGCGTGGCAAAACTGTCCATCCCCATACACAGGCAAAGGCTGGCTTGCTCACCTAGCTCCGCGCGCAACTCACACAAGGTGTCGTAAGTATAAGAGGGTCTATTGCGCTGCAATTCGCGCTCATCCAACCCCAGCTCCGCACAATCGCGCAGGGCAATAGTAAGCATTGCAAGGCGCTGTGCTGCCGTTGCACCTGGCGCAGGACGATGCGGTGGCAAATAACAAGGCACCAGACGCATCTCATCCAAATGCAATTGCTGTTTTATTTCCAGCGCCATGCGCAAATGGCCGATATGGACCGGATCAAACGTACCGCCGAAAATACCGAGGGTTTTGCGCATGGAAAATAATATTCAGTTCCGGAGTTATTGCTGCAAAAAATTATTGGCGAATATGCCCATCGCCAAAGACAATCCATTTTTGCGAGGTCAGGCCCTCAAGGCCAACCGGGCCACGCGCGTGGATTTTGTCGGTCGAAATACCAATCTCTGCACCCAGCCCATATTCAAAACCGTCAGCAAAACGGGTTGACGCATTGACCATCACCGATGCCGAATCCACTTCGGTGATAAAACGGCGCGCGCGGGTGTAATCCTCCGTCACGATTGCATCGGTGTGCTGCGAACTGTAGTGGTTAATGTGCACAATCGCTTCATCCAGGCCGGACACGATTTTGATCGACAGGATCGGTGCGAGATATTCCGTCATCCAATCTTCTTCAGTGGCAACATTCGCTGTAATCAGCGTGCGGGTTTTTTCATCACCGCGCAGTTCGACACCTTTTTCAATGTAAGCGGCGGCGAGGCGCGGCAGGATTTGCGCAGCAACTTGCTCATGCACGAGCAGCGTTTCCATCGCGTTGCACACGCCGTAGCGATGGGTCTTGGCATTCATGGAAATAGTGAAAGCTTTATCGAGATCGGCTTTATCGTCGATGTACACATGGCAAATACCATCAAGGTGTTTAATCACCGGCACCTTGGCGTCGGTGCTGATGCGTTCGATCAAACCCTTGCCGCCGCGCGGTACGATCACATCCACAAATTGGGGCATGGCAATCAATTCACCCACCGCAGCGCGGTCAGTGGTTTCCACTACCTGCACCACGTCGGCGGGCAAACCAGCGGCTTTCAAGCCCGCTTGCAGACAGTTGGCAATGGCACGATTGGAATGGATCGCCTCACTGCCGCCCCGCAAAATGGCTGCATTACCCGATTTCAAGCAAAGGCTGGCTGCATCGATAGTCACGTTGGGACGCGATTCGTAAATAATACCCACCACCCCCAAAGGCACGCGCATTTTACCTACCTGGATACCGCTCGGGCGATAACTCATACCGGTGATTTCGCCGCAGGGATCAGCCAATGCTGCCACCTGGCGCAGACCTTCGATCATGCCGTCGATAGTGGCTGGCTTGACCGCCAAACGGTCAAGCATGGCAGGATCCAGACCATTGGCTTTACCTGCTGCCAGATCTTTCTGGTTTTCAGAGACCAGGGTAATACGTGATTTATCCAGCTCGTCGGCGATTGCTATCAACGCTTTGTTTTTCAGCGCAGTGGGTGCTGCGGCAATCACACGGGAAGCAACGCGCGCTTTGCGGCCAAGCTCGGCCATGTATTCTTTGACGTTCAATTCAGACATGAAGCAACCTGTTGCGGGCAATTCAAAAAAAATGGCCGCGATTATAACCCGAGTCGCGCGCACTTTTGGGGCTGGGGCCGGCTTTATTTCAGTGAATCTCCAGCTTTGCGCCCGTTTATTTGCGCTGTCCTTTCGTTAAATCCGCTTTGTCGGTTGATTGCATCCGCTTTGCGACATGGCGCACAAGATTACCCAACAGGGTTTCAGTTTTCATTCAGATTAAAAGGCTTAGTCTGGCCTCACTCCCGACCAAACGGGAGCCACAATCAATTTACGCGAGCAAAACATCATGAAAAGCCTGTTATTAATCAGCACCCTGGCCAGCAGCCTGTTGCTGGCTAACAGCGCCCTGGCTGATCGTAAGCATCACCACAAACATCACCACCACAGTCATCACAATCACTACGTAGTTGAACATACTGAATATGCACGAGTGGTATCCAGCAGGCCGATTTATCGTACCGTCGCAGTAGAAGTGCCCATGGAATCCTGCCAGGTGGAAACAGTTGCTTACCGCGAACGCCGGGGTGGCAGCTCACTTGAAGGCGCAGTAGTGGGCGGTGTGATTGGTGCCGTCATTGGTCACGAAATTGGCCGCAGCGGCCATGCCACCGCAGCGGGCGGTGTAGTTGGTGCCGCGATAGGGAATGAGGTCGGCAGCGGTAGCCGCCGGGTCACACGTTATGAAGATCGCGAAGTCTGCGATACCCGTTATCGCACCGGATACGAACGCCAGTTGGTCGGTTATGATGTGACTTACCGTTACGACGATCGGATTTATCACACCGAAACCCGCCATCACCCGGGTGCGCGTATCGTGCATGTGAGGGGCCGTCACTAATTGCTTTACGTTGGGGCTATACACAACGGCCAAACGAATGTGCAAAGGTCAAATTGACCTTTGCACAAACACGGGCGATAGTGAATGCGTTGTATTTACCCGAACGCCCTCTTGTTGGAATTTGTCATGCAGTACTCAAAAACCTTCGGCTTGCGCCTTGGCCTTTCCCAACTGCCGCGCCTTTTGTTGGCAAGCCTGCTGCTGACCTGCCAGCCGGGGTTTGCCCAAACCAATAATATGGTCAGTGGGGATATGGGCTTACCGCCCTCCAGCACCGACAATAACCTGATCGATACCGATACCATTGCCCATCCCATGCAAGCTCCCAAACTATCGCCCGCTGAAGCGGCCGAATTGGTGCGCAACAAAGTGGGCGGCCAAGTCATGAGCGTCAATACCCAACATAATGACAATGGCATAGTCTATGGCGTTAAAGTGCTCAACGCCGGGCGCATGCGCATCATTAATGTTGATGGCCAAACCGGCCAACTACTGAATCAATAAATCCACCGTAAAAACCTTTCATAGACCCAGGAAAGACCCATGCGTATTTTGATCGTTGAAGATGAAAAACCCTTGCGCGAGCAAATCCTCAGCCTGATGGCAACCGAAAAATACGCATGCGACGCCGCCGCCGATGGGCGCGAAGGATTATTCCTCGGCAGCGAATATGACTATGACCTGGCAATTATCGATCTGGGTTTGCCCCTGTTGGACGGCACCCAATTGATTCGCGAGCTACGCGCCAAGGGACGCAATTTCCCGATTTTGATCCTGACCGCGCGCGGAAATTGGCAGGATAAGGTCAGCGGTTTGGAGGCAGGTGCCGATGATTACCTTACCAAACCTTTCCATCCCGAAGAGTTGCGTGCCCGTATCCATGCGCTCCTGCGCCGCGCCAGCGGGCATGCTTCATCAGTGTTGCGCTACGGCCCTATCACCATTGATACCAGCGCCAAACGTGTACATCGCGATGAGGCAGAAATTGAACT
>JAJQJO010000206.1 GCA_021323495.1 Cellvibrio sp.
GCGCAAGATGCGCTTCGGGAACTTTTTGATAAATTTTAGTCGCGTATAAATCCGCCTTGGTAAGGTTTTGTTGAAACTCGGTGTTATACCAGTCGAGGTGACGAGCCAGGGTGTCGCAGATAGTCTCATCCATATCAATCGCAATACGTTTGCGCATTAGTGCTCCCGATAAAAATTCGTAGATAAAAATATCCCCCGCCGGAGCGAGGGACTATTTATACAAGCTTAATTTTTCCAAACAAGCCTAAAGAGTGCAGGCAGGATTAAAAATTCGTCTGCACCAGTGGTGAGATTTCCGCGTCGTAATCAACCCCGTTCAAAACGAAGCCGAACAAGCGCAGGAACTCTGTTTTGTAACCAGCGAAATCGGTCAATTCAAACAAGTTTTCTTCTGTCACCTGATCCCAGATTGCCTCCACTTTGGTTTGCACCGATGGATTCAATTCCAACTCGTCAACGCGGTAGCGGTTAGCATCGTCCAGGCGCGGCGTTGCAGAATATAAACACTCTTTAAACAAACGCTGGATCTGCTCAATGCAGCCTTCATGGGTGCCCTGCTCTTTCATCACTTTAAACAGGATCGCCAAATACAACGGCATTACCGGAATCGCAGAACTCGCCTGGGTAACAACGGCTTTCAAAACCGCTACACGCGCGTTGCCGCCGTGTTTGCTGCTCAGGGCTTTAGCGGCGCGATCCAAATCTTCTTTCGCTTTACCGATAGTCGCTTTGCCGTAGATTGGCCAGGTCAATTTATCGCCAAGATAGGTGTAAGCAACCGTTTGGAAATTATCAGCGAGGAGATCGGCATCTTTAAGTGCATCGATCCACATTTCCCAATCTTCACCGCCCATTACCTTAACGGTGTTGGCAATTTCTTCATCAGATGCAGGCTCAATAGTGACATCAGCAATTTTCAGCGTATCGGTATTGAGGTTTTTGGAAACGTACTGTTTACCGATAGGCTTGAGTACAGAATTGTAAACGTCACCCGTTTTCGGGTCAGTGCGGCGCGGAGAAGCAAGGCTATAAATAACCAAATCTACTTTGCCAATCGAATTTTTCAACTCGCTGATCACCTGGTCTTTTAACGCGTCAGAGAATGCATCGCCGTTAATAGTCTGTGCGTATAAACCTTGTGCCTTGGCAGCATCGTGGAACGCCGAGGTATTGTAGTAACCGGCCGTTGCTGTTTTGCTCTCGCTTGGCTCTTTTTCAAAGCACACGCCCAGGGTATCGGCACCACCGCCAAACGCGGCAGTAATACGGGACGATAAACCAAAACCGGTAGAACAACCCAACACCAGTACTTTCTTGGGGGCGTTGGCCACAGGTCCTTTGGCTTTAGTAAAGGCGATTTGCTCTTGGACGTTAACTGCGCACCCTTGCGGATGGGCATTGGTACAAATAAAACAGCGAACTTTAGGCTTGATAATCATGGATCTACCTTGTGATGGTGGGTAAGAAAGTGTTACGCGCCAGCAGGCCGCGCGCAAAGGCGGCCATTATAGTGCGTGATTCCGTGAATGTCCCCTCAGGACGATTACGTGCGCTTTGCACTGGGGCATTCCCGTGTCCCTGGGCTATAGTAGAACGCATCTCATAACAATCCCGTTAAGGAAAAACCAATGCTCTATCCTATGTTTGCCATGGTAATCCTCACCTTCGCGGTCGCGATCCACCTGTTCCGACTGCGTGTTAAAGCAGTCAAGGCGGGCGAAATACGGATCAGCCAATTCCGCCTCAATACCGGAGAAGTTCCCGACGCCATGGCCCAAGCCGCACGGAATTACAGCAACCTGTTTGAAGTACCCGTCCTGTTTTATGCCGCCGGAGCGACAGCCATCGCACTTGCCATCCAGACTCCGGCGATGGTGATTACCGCCTGGGTGTTTGTACTAGCGCGGGTTGCCCATAGCTGGATTCACTTACACGGCAATAATGTTATCCATCGCCTGCGCGCTTATATGTTGGGCAATATTTGTGTGCTGGTACTCTGGGGCTTATTGGTCGCCAGCTATGCGAGCCGTTAGAACAATGGCGCCGAAAGTCGGTTTATTTGCACTGGCACACTGTATCCATGGGATTAGCAGGCTATGCTGGTTAAGTGTTTTAACTTGAGGTAATTAGTATGTACAAACAAATTGCAGCCCTGTCACTCGCTTTTGGTGTGTTGGCAGGTGCACCCGCACTTGCCGATGACGATCTGGGGATCAATGTGGTTTTGGAAGGCGAAGTCGCACCCGGTATTTATGGCCGTGTCGAATTGGGGAATGACTCCCATCCGGATGTCTACTATCCGCAACCGGTTGTTATTGTCAAAGATTCCAGGTACGCCAGATACAGACCAGTTTATCTCCATGTCCCGCCGGGTCATGCCAAAAACTGGAGCAAACACTGTAAGCACTACAACGCTTGTGAGCGGCCAGTGTATTTCGTCAAATCGGCCGAGTATGAAGAAAGTTACCAGCGTGAGCACGACCACGACCACGACCACGACCACGACCAGCAGGACAATAAAAAATCCAATGGCAAAGGCAACGGAAAAGAGAAAGGAAAAGGTAACAAATAGGATAACTACCGATACCCTCAATCCCCGTCAGATCAACTGATGGGGATTTGCCATTTTGAACCCTCCGAAAAAACTACTGCAACAAATCCATACCCATAAAACCCGTACTCACCACCAACCAGAACTTGCCGCAGATGGAGCTACTTTTCTTTACATTCATTCGAGCTTGCCCATAGACCTTTTCAGGTAAAATGCGCGCCTTCGGTTTAGTCAGCACCTACAACAACACTTACCCAGGATAAAAAATGATAACCCACGAACCCAACCCGCTTTACGTTGCCAACCCGGAACGCTACAAGACCATGAAATTTCAACGCTGCGGAAAAAGTGGGTTGCGCTTGCCGCGCTTATCGCTGGGTTTATGGCAAAACTTCGGTGCAGTTGATTCGCAAACCAATGCCCGCGCTATGCTTCAGCGCGCATTTGATCTGGGTATCACCCACTTTGATTTAGCCAATAACTACGGCCCAAATTTTGGTTCAGCGGAATCCACTTTCGGCAATATTTTCAAACAGGATTTTACGCCCTACCGCGATGAACTGATTATCTCCAGCAAAGCCGGTTACGATATGTGGCCCGGCCCTTATGGTATTGGTGGTTCACGCAAATATCTGGTGAGTAGTTGCGACCAAAGTTTGAAGCGCACCGGCCTCGATTATTTCGATATTTTTTATCACCACTGCATGGATCCGGAAACGCCGCTGGAAGAAACCATGCAAGCGCTGGATTTTATCGTCCGCTCCGGCCGCGCGCTTTACGTGGGTATTTCCAATTACCAACCAACACA
This sequence comes from Cellvibrio sp., assembly GCA_021323495.1. Taxonomy (GTDB): domain Bacteria; phylum Pseudomonadota; class Gammaproteobacteria; order Pseudomonadales; family Cellvibrionaceae; genus Cellvibrio. The sequence goes on from JAJQJO010000206.1 coordinate 3,360, forward strand.
AACCAAAGAAGCCGTGCGGATCCTGCGTGAGTTAGGCACCCCCTTGCTGATCCATCAACCGCGCTACAACATGTTTGATCGCTGGATTGAAAATGGTTTGACCGATGTCTTGAAAGAAGAGGGGGTCGGATCGATCGTGTTCTCGCCCCTCGCGCAAGGTGTGTTGACGAACAAATATCTGAATGGCATTCCGGAAGGATCACGCGCAGCACGCGCAGAACAAATTTATCTGGGTGATAAAGACATCACTCCGGAAAAAATCCGGAAGGTACAAGCGCTGAATAAAATTGCAGAATCGCGCAACCAATCACTCGCGCAAATGGCGATTGCCTGGACTCTGCATAACGATGCTGTGACCACTTGCCTGATCGGTGCAAGCCGCCCGGCACAAATCGATGATTCTGTTGCTGCGTTAAATAACGTGAACTTCAGCGCGGATGAACTCGAAAAAATTGAAGCCATTCTGAAATAAACCACTCCGTAGGTTGGGTTAGAAGCGAGCTCAACGAGCTTCGTAACCCAACATTCGGTGTGCTGCAATACTGCCGTTGGGTTACGAGGCTCGCGCTGCTCGCCTCTAACCCAACCTACGTTTTAACCATCAACGCTTCAATCAACCAATCATCCGGGCATAATTTTCCTTCAATTGTTGTTGTGGATAAATTATCGAATGAGCCTCAACTGCACCCAAGCACAATAAACACAGCAAACAAGCCCGCCCCAGGATTCCCTGTTTCAACAACCAATACACTATTAAACTTCCCAGCACACAGGGCAACACTAAAATCAGCATCGAAATGGCAAGGTTCATTGCTGTAATCCATCTGCCATATCGGTTTTGCCTGTACCTAACGCATACCAATCAATTTTGCGGGTGAGCATCATAAATACTCCGAGCAAAACAAATAACAGCAGCGACCCCATCAACAGTGCGTAGTCTTCTGCGCTTAACAAGCCGTACAGCAACGCATATAAAAAGCTTAGGCCAGTGGTAAATCCAAGCCCGCGCCAGATATTTTGCAATACATGGGAAACGTAAAAACCAATCAGCAGCACACAGGCGACCGACGAAATAACATAGGCCAGGGCAAAACCAATATGTTCGGCGAGTGAAAGTAGCAATAAATAGAAAAATGCCAGCGCCATGCCCACTAAACCGTACTGCACCGGATGTACTTGCAAGCGTTTAAGCACTTCGAATAAAAAGAAACTGGCAAAGGTTAAGGCGATAAATAGCAGCGCATACTTAATTGCCCGATCACTTTTCACATATTGGTTGACCGGGTCAATCAGGCTCACACCAAACTGGCGCTGCTGGTATTGATCGCACTGATTGCTGCGCACACAAGTGTAAAAATATTCAGAGAAATTGGTGGAAAAATAGGACGTTTGCCAGCGCGCAGAAAATCCTGTTTCTGCCACGCTACGCTCCACGGGCAAAAAATTTCCGACAAAGCGTGGATGAGGCCAATCTGAACGCAGTTCTACATGCGTCTCTTTTCCGATAGGTGAGAAATGTAATTGTTCTGTACCATCAAGCAGTAAATTAATAGAAAAACCCAGTTTTTGATTTTGCTCCTTGGTCACTTGTAATACATCCAAAGGAAACGCAGCATGAACACCATCGCCCAGAATTTTAAGTTCTGACCCGGGTTCAAACTCATAGGATTGGTTATTCAATTGCAACTTCAGTGAACTTTTAATGCCACGGATATCGCTGATACCTACCGCCACATAGGGTTTAAGGAAAGTGTAATCAGCCAGATTATTTTTGATCCCATAATCTACCGGTACCACAAAATGGCCATCGACATGGGTATCGGCGTGATAAAGACGCGCTGCGTAGATTCCCAGCTTGCGCAATTCGGTAGTAATATCGCCATTAACACGGAACAGGTCGGGCAAAAAATGTAATTTGCCAGTGACTGTGCGCTCCTCGACGACACGTTCTTTCTTATCATTTATGGTCCAGGTACGCTCAATCTTGCTATAGGGCACTACCAGCACCGGCCCGACAAGGGTTTGGCTGTGACTTGAACTATTTGCGATATCGCGTATTACCTGTTCGCTGTATACACGGCGCTCATCAATTGAATTGCCGATCATGCCGATTGGAATCAATAGCAAGAGCATCAACAGGCCGATGGCGAGGAATTTAAATAACAAAGGGCGTTTCATAGGTTTCTCCTTGGGATTAGGTAGGAGAAATGATGCACGCTGAATATGGAGAGCTTATGTGGGGAAGATGGAGTTTATGTGGAGTTTGTAAAGAGCTATATGCATGGATTTCTGTATACCCGCGAACGCGGGTATAGGTTGCCCCAAGAGCGTCAGCAATCAGGGCTACCGGGCGGATGATACCTTGAGCGGATTAAATGCCACGCGATTTTTACTCGGGAATACCGTGCGGTATTTTTTTAACAGCTCATCATTAAATTTTTTCATCCGCTTGGCATGAAGTAAGTTACCGTCTGAAAAATTGGCAGTGCAAAGTTCGTTACCTTTTTTACACAGTGTTGCTGATATGGATGATGCGAAAAAATATTTGGCGAAATGTTTTTCAAATTTGTCCATATCGGCCGACGCCAGAATCAATTGTTCATCATCAAACACTGCGCCTACCATTAGAAAGGCTTGACTGGAGTCGCTCACTAGCGGCACACCATTGGCTTGTACACTGGCCAAATCGATATTTAACACTCGTTTCCTTTTAAAATAGGAAACCATAAAACGTCCAGCGATTTGTTTCCCCTGCTCCTGATATTTGAATCCATACCAATCGGATTTAGCGGTGCCAACAATATCTAACTGTGATCCATCTACCTCACTAACCCAACTACCCTCCAACGGTTCCATAGACGATGGCGCGCCCATTCCGCCAAGGGGTTTATCCAATACATCTTTGCAGGCCATCAGGGAAAACATTAACAGGACAAAAACGGTTAACTTCACCAATAACAACATGTTTAATTCCACTCTTATATAGCGGGAGAAATATCCAACCGGCAATCGAACCAACGTCAGTGGCGAGCTTATTTTTTTATGATGGAAGAAGATGTAAATAATTGTACTTGCATCGCACGGTTCGCTTTTAATGGCTTGCGTAGTCGATACATTAGTCTGGATAGAATGGTTAACTGCATGTGACTTGCTACCAGAGCTAAAACTCCCATTTCCGCACCAGCGGCGACTTTATTGTCCTCCTTATGGTTCAGCTAGAACTGGCCAAATGGCTAGTACGCGAGGCAGGCGAAGAACAGCCGGTACTGTTATAGCCCATCTACGTTCAACTCCAAACGGGCCTCAACACATTGCTTTGTATTACGTAGCTGTAAAATTCCACCGTGCAACACCATTACCTCCTGTACAAAATTCAACCCCAAACCCGTGCT
>JAJQJO010000207.1 GCA_021323495.1 Cellvibrio sp.
AAAAAAGATCGTGGCATTTACACCATCTATTCCAACGCCACGCGCACCGAGGTATTCCAGATTAATTATCTTGATGTACAGCGGGTGGGGGTTTCCGATACCAGTGTACTGATTGGCCGCGCGCCAACCTCCAACGATAATTCCAATTCAGATTCTGGCGGTGGCGGTAACACCACCAATGAAAATGCTAATTTGTTAAGTATGATCCAAAATGCAGAACAGCAAAAGGCTGGAGGAGGTGTTGAACTCTCCCCAGGGTCGAGAGTGCAAACACTTAACCGTACCGACTTCTGGGCTTCGCTCGAACATACACTGATTTCGATTATCGGTGGAGAAACAGAAAGCCGTTCAGTAGTCCTGACACCCCAGGCCGGTATGGTTGTCGTAAAAGCGATGCCTCACGAGTTAAATGCCGTGCGTGATTTTCTGGAACGTTCCCAGTTAAGCATCAAACGTCAAGTCATTCTGGAAGCAAAAATTCTGGAAGTGCGCTTGAGTGAGGGCTTTGAAGCGGGTGTTAATTGGAATGCAATTAGCGGGCAATTAGTTGCTACTAAAAATATCCAGGATGGTTATCCCATCAATACCGATGGCTCAGGTACGGAAGTGGGTGAGTTTCGTCCTATCAATGAAAATTTTCTTTATAGAAACGCGGCGGGTGAATTGCAAAATCTTGTTGTACCTTCAAGAGAAGCCATCGGTAATACTGTTGCCGGTTTGATCCAGGTAACTGATATTACCCAATTGTTGTCATTGCTGGAGACCCAGGGGGCAGTGCAAGTGCTTTCCAGTCCACGTGTCTCAACAGTAAACAACCAGAAAGCGGTAATCCGGGTCGGGTCGGACGAATATTTTGTCACGGGTATTTCCAGTGATAATACATCGACCGCCGCATCCGTAACCAGCACACCCAATATTGAACTGACACCGTTTTTTAGCGGAATTTCGCTCGATGTTACCCCGCAAATTTCAGATACCGGTGAAGTCATTTTACATATCCATCCGGTGGTCAGTAACGTCGAAGATCAACAAAAAGTGTTTACGGTAGGCGATGAAGAATTTGCACTGCCTTTGGCGTTACGCGGTATTCGTGAATCGGACAGCATTGTAAAAGCGGCTAACGGCCAAGTGATTGTGTTGGGTGGTTTGATGACTGAGTACAGCGACGATAAAGATGGCAAGCGCCCCTGGTTGGGCGATATCCCGGTCGTAAACGCGCTGTTTAAAACAAAAAGCAAAGTAGGGTTGAAAACCGAATTGGTTATTTTATTACGTCCTATAGTTGTAGACGAAAAAACCTGGGACGCTCAGCTCAATGAGGCGCAAGGTAATATGCAGCGTATGGGCGATACCTATCGTAGCCAAAGTAATTAATCGCAACTTGCAATAAATTGTAGCGAGCTATTGGCTTTTATTATGACCGGAATTAAATCGCAAACACTCTGGTTGTTTGCATGAGAGGCTTCCCATGTACCGTCAACATTTTGGTTTGAAGGAGCATCCTTTTTCATTAACGCCGGACACACAATTTTATTTCAATAGCCAAAGCCATCGCGAAGTATTAAGCACGCTTTTGCTAGCCCTGCGCCATAGCGAAGGGTTTATTAAAATTGTAGGCGAGGTGGGTACCGGTAAAACTTTATTGAGCCGCAAGTTATTAGCCAGCCTTGGCGATAACTTTATTACTGCATATATCCCCAATCCATTTCTTACGCCCGATGAGCTTAAATGGTTTTTGGCAGAGGAAATCGGTATTGCTTATTCACCGGAAACTCCCTCCTATCAATTATTAAAAGACATCAACCTGCGCCTGGTTGAGTTGGCCCAACAAAAACGACAAGTGGTATTGATCGTCGACGAAGCGCAAGCCATGCCACGTGAAACGATAGAATCCTTGCGTTTGCTGACCAATCTTGAAACTGAAAAAAGTAAATTATTGCAGGTAGTGTTGTTTGGACAGCCGGAGCTGGATGAATTATTGGACCGTCCGGACTTGCGCCAGCTTAAACAGCGCATTGTATTTGCCGAATATTTGCAAACTATTCCCAAAGCGAGTTTGCCGGACTATTTGGCCTATCGGTTAAGTTCAGCGGGATATCGCGGAGCTTCATTATTTTCTTATCCAGCCATGGCGTTGCTATACAAAGCCTCCGGCGGTGTGCCGCGGTTGATTAATGTAATTGCCCATAAGGCGATGCTTGCGGCCTATGGCCAGGCAGAAAATCGTGTCAACCGTCGCCACATGGTGCGGGCGATTGCCGATACCGCCGAAAGCCGCTCCTTGGGGCGTTGGTTGGCACGGCGCGATTATTGGTTGTGGCCGATGGTGGCAGCAAGTGCGGCGGCGGCAATTGCCCTCGCTCCAGGATTGTTGGGAGGTACATGATGAGTTTGCTCAACGACATGTTGCGCGATTTGACCCATCAGCAAAAATCAACCGAGGCTGCTGTTGCCAGCCCGGAAACTGTGCAGGATTTTAATGCACAAGAGCAACGTGAATTGTTTTATCAGACCCGCGCGGTGAAACCTTTGCCGCGCACATTGGTGCCGAGCCTGGCGGTATTTGTGCTGGTGTTAATCATTTTTTCGCTATGGAAAATGGAATTTTTTACCCGCTCCAATGTTGGAATAATTGATTCAGCTCCCGCTGGACAGGGTGCTGTAGCGGTTGTGCATCCGACTATCGCATCGACACCACCACCGACACAGACTGAAATTGCATCGACTTTGGCACCAGCAGCGCCAGCGGGTGATAACAATTCGCTTGCGCCAGAACTGGGTGAACGCATCGCTGCACTGGAATCTGCTATCAATAATTTATCCGCCGTAGTCGCTGATGCAAATAACCCGTCCACTAATGAACCCGTTATTACCGATCCGGATTTTGGCGCGGAAGCCGGGTATGAAATTGCATTTGCAGAGCCGGATATGCAGGCCGATGAAGTTTCACCAACTGAATCAATTTCGGCTCAAGTTGGTGATGGTGAACCCGAGTCGGTGAGTATCCAGGATCCGTTTGTTCAGTCTGGAAATGAAACGTCGCTAACTGAACAGTCGCTAACTGAACAATCAACAGTCGAGCAAGGTGAATCACAGTTCTCGATTGAACCCAATATTAAATGGCAGGACCAGCAGCAAGCGCAACAAGCTAACCAATTGGTGGCCCAGGGCCAAATCGATAGCGCAATAGAAAAATTGCAACATTACATCGCAACGGCAGCCCAGCCCCGTCAATCCGTCAAAACCCTGATGGATATTTTTGCGGTACAGGAAAATGCCAGCGCTATACAAACTTTACTTGCGCGGGCGAATTACCTGGCCGTTGATGAGCAAAGTTTTTACAACGCAAAAATCGCGGTTATCCAACAGCATGATGCCCAGGCGATCCAATTGCTGGAAGCGAATTTGGCTGAAGCAGAACACAATGAAAATTACCGTGCGTTGTTGGCGGGTTTATATCAACGCACAGGCATGCATTTGGAAGCGGCGAATCACTATCGGCGTTTGCTCAGCGTATTTGGCGATAAGCCTGCTTATTGGTTGGGGTTTGCCCTGTCGCAGGATGCACTTAACCAATCCAAAGTTGCGTCGCAAGCTTACCAGCGGGTGAATCAATATACCGACTTGCAACCGCAGGTGCGCACTTATGTCCAGCAGCGTATTGCGGCGCTGCAGGAATAACCACGGCAACAGTAACGGCTGGCTAGCGAATTATGATGAATACATCGGTACAAAAACGGATTCGTATTGGCGATCTGCTCGTCGAGAAAAATATGATTTCCGAAACCCAGCTGCAACACGCATTGCAGGAGCAAAAGCTCACCGGCCGTAAATTGGGCGCGACCTTGGTGGAGCTGGGTTATGTTGAAGAAAATGCCCTGCTGAGTTTGTTATCGGCGCAACTTGATATTCCCTTTGTCGAATTGAAACAATTCCGGTTTGATCGCGAACTGGTACAAAAATTACCTGAAACCAGTGCCCGTCGCTATCGCGTAATGTTGTTGCGTGAAGATTTTGACGGCTTGTTGTTGGGCATGGCTGACCCTACCGATATTTTTTGTCTGGATGAATTGCAGCGCATCTTGCAAAAAAATATCAAGCCGGCGGTAGTGCGTGAATCAGAGTTGCTGGATATTCTCGATATCGCCTACACCCGTGCCAGCGAAATTGCCACCCTCGCCGGCGAGTTGGATGAAGAGCTACAAGAGAACGCCCTGGATTTGGCCGACTTCGCAGTAGATGCGACTGACAGTGAGGCTCCGGTTGTAAAACTCCTGCAAAAAATATTTGAAGAGGCAATCAATACCAAAGCCTCGGATATCCATATTGAGCCTGATGAAAAAGTGTTGCGTATCCGCAACCGTATCGACGGAGTATTGCTGGAGCATGTGATGAATGAAAAGCGCATTGCTTCCGCCCTGGTGGTGCGCTTGAAATTAATGTCAGGCATGGATATTTCAGAAAAACGCCTGCCCCAGGACGGCCGTTTTAATTTGAAAGTAAAACATCACAATATCGATGTGCGTATTTCCACTATGCCAGTGCAATTTGGCGAATCCGTGGTGATGCGGTTGCTCGACCAGACTGATGGCGTGCGCCCATTAAATAATGTGGGTATGCCACCGCATTTGATTGATCGTTTCCGCAAGGTGATCACGCGGCCCCATGGTTTGGTATTGGTGACTGGCCCTACAGGTAGCGGTAAAACCACAACGCTTTATGGTGCGCTATCGGAATTAAATAGTCCTGAGAAAAAAATTATCACCGTTGAAGATCCGGTTGAATATCGCTTGCCACGTATTAGCCAAGTGCAGCTGCATGAAAAAATCGGGTTGAATTTCGCGAGCGTGTTGCGTGCAACCTTGCGCCAGGATCCGGACATTTTGCTAGTAGGTGAGATCCGCGATGCGGAATCTGCCGAAATTGCACTACGCGCTTCCATGACCGGCCATATGGTGTTGTCCACCCTGCATACCAATGATGCAGTGACTTCTGCATTGCGATTAATGGATATAGGTGTGGATGGTTATCTGGTGGCTACCGCACTGAAAGCGATAGTGGCGCAGCGTTTGGTGCGGCGCATTTGTAACAGCTGCATCCAGCCCTATAAACCCGATGCCAATGAACAGCAGTTACTAGCGACTATTGGAAAAGGGCGCGATTTTAGCAGTGTTCAATTTAAACAGGGCGCGGGCTGCCCCCATTGCCATAACACGGGATATCGCGGGCGGATCGGTATTTTTGAAATGCTGGAATTAAACCAGGCAATGGCGGAAGCGCTACGGGTAAATGATATCAACGGGTTTACCCGTGCTGCTTATGAGGTTCCTAATTTTGTCACGCTCAGCGAAGCAGCATTGGGTTATGCAGTGGAAGGTATGACGACGCTTGAAGAAGTGATGACTATCTCGGCGCAGATTGATGATGTCTAGCCAGACCGCGTCTGGCCGACCGCAACCAAATAAAAATGGTCAATAAATAACTATGGCGATTTATGAATTCAAAGGCCGCAATGTTGAAGGCCGTTTGATTACCGGGCAGGTGGATGCTTCCAGCCAGGAGGCCGCTGTGAACCAATTGTTGGGGCGCGGCGTGACGCCGGTTGAGATCAAGGAATTTATTGCGCAGCTAAGTTTATCTGAACGCTTTGCGCGTGCGACAAATCGAGGAAAGGTAGAAACGGTAGAGCTGATTATGTTTTGCCGCCAGATGCACACCATTTCGCGCGCAGGTATTCCTTTGGTAAAAGGCTTACGCGGTTTGGCTGCGTCGCTACGCAATTACACTTTTCAACAAGCACTTAACGATATTGTCGAACGTTTGGAAGCGGGCGTCGAGTTGTCTACCGCAATGCGCGCGCATCCCAAAATATTCAATAATTTATTTGTCAGCCTTGTCAACGTGGGAGAAAACTCCGGCCGTCTGGATCTGGTATTCAAGCAATTAAGTGAGTATATGGAGCGCGATCTCTCCACCGTCAAAAGTATTAAAACGGCCTTGCGCTATCCAACCTTTGTGTTAATCGCCATCTCGATTGCCATCATGATTATTAATATCAAAGTGATTCCTGCGTTTGCCGGTATGTTTTCCCAATTTGGTGCGCAACTGCCGTTGCCGACGCGGATACTTATTGGTATCTCGGATTTTTTTGTCAATTACTGGATATATGTATTAGTCGCCATTGTTGCACTGGTTGCCTGGGTTTATCACTACGTCAATACCCCGGAAGGCAGCCGGGTGTGGGGGCGTAAAAAACTCCGCCTGATTGTGATTGGCGATATTATCGAGCGCGCATCACTTGCGCGATATGCCCGCTCGTTTGGTTTGATGTTAAACGCAGGGCTGCCGCTCTCCAATGCATTGGAATTAAGCGCACGGGCGGTCGATAACCCTTACCTCGGCGATAAAATTCGCGGTATTCGTGCAGGCGTAGAACGGGGGGAGGGATTATTCCAAACCCATTTGGTTAGCGGCATGTTTACGCCCCTCGTGCTGCAAATGATTTCAGTGGGGGAGGAGAGTGGCCAGGTGGATGTGCTACTGGCGGAAGTCGCTGCCTTTTATGAAAGCGAAGTGGAATACGATGTAAAACAACTGAGCGACCGGATTGAGCCGATTATGATTGTGATCATGGCCGGTTTTGTCACAGTGCTTGCTTTGGGTATTTTTCTGCCCATGTGGGATATGTATAACATTCAAAAGTGAGGCACTT
>JAJQJO010000208.1 GCA_021323495.1 Cellvibrio sp.
GAGATCTCCTTGGGATTAGGATAATTGGAAATCTCATCGTCGTCATGGCCTAGGTTTTGGGGGGAAGGTCAGCTTTGGTTCTGGCGATAGCGGGCAAACTCGAACCGATTAATTGGGTGAGGGGAAAGGTAAATAATTTGGCTTTAAACGTAAGCGCTTTGGCGGCGCGGAGTATTTCGGTATTGCCAAGGGGTTGGCCGGGAATCGCGAATTGGTGGGAGATTTGTGCCGCGTCAGCGGGCAATTAGTGAAATCCCGCAAGTGCTACCAAGCACTGTAAACCTGTATCCATGGTTATTTTATCCATAGTGAAGATGATCAAAACGGCGCCAATCCTAATCAGGAAAAGACCGTATTTCAACCTTTTTAAAAACTATTGTCGCATAAAGCAACGAGTAACTTTTTTCATCGTTCCGAAACAAAACCGCCACTCCGTTTCGGAACAGCGGTTATCCAGGACCATCGCAGAAAATCGGGTTTACAGATTACTGTTGTAACAACCACTCACGCCCGGCTCGTTCGCTGCGGAAAGTTTCTATTGCGCCGCGCTCTTGTAGAGTGACATAAACTGTTTTTCCATCCGCACCACCAAAAGCAACGTTGGTAGGTTTTTGGCCCTTCAATTTAATTCGTTCAATGACTGTGCCGTGAGGCGATACCACAGTTACTTCACCAGCGGCATAACGCGCAATATATAAATTGCCGTCTTCATCACAGCGCATACCATCCAATCCGTGCTCAGGGAATTCAATTAATAAACGTTTGTTTTTTACATTACCGGTTTTGGTTTCTATATCGTACTTCCACACTTTACGCTGCACGCTTTCATTTACGTACAAATGTTTTTCATCGGTGCTGACTTCCACACCATTAGTGGTGCCCATATTGGCTTCCAGCAAACTCACTGTGCCGTCGGTAGCCACTTTCCAGAGATTGCCAGTGCTGTCTTTCCAATAGGGATCGCTCGCGTAAATTACACCGGATCTGGCAATAGCGATATCGTTGGGCTGATTCATTTTATCGCTGTGCGCGTACACTGAAACCGCTTTGGTTTCAGGATCGATTTTCAACACATTGTGGCCGGAGTAATCGGCCACATACATAAAACCTTTGCGATCAAAGCGAATGCCATTACCGGTGCTGCCCTTGGGTAATTTTACAAATAACTGCGCGTTGTCTTTTTTATCGACAATACCGATGGTGCCGTCCTCGGCAAAACTCACTGCGTATAAATTTCCCTTGGCATCAACAGCTGGACCTTCGATACCCTGGGTAAAAACATTATCGGCAACATAATCAGTGGTTTGCGCCAACACCAAAGGAGCGGCAACCACCCATCCAAACAGCGCGAGTTTCAGCGCGCCAGTGTTCAGGTTTTTCATAACAACCTCGTCATGCTTATAGTGGGGTAAAACTCCAGAGCACTGTAGTGGCAGTGTGGTAATAGCCTGCTGTAATTATTTATCGCTGTTAATCCGCGATTTTTAAAGATTGGAAATCAGGCTGATATTATTAATGCAGGTCCGATAGCGATCCATAGTACACCAACAATGGCGATAGCGTCATTGGTTAGACGGGCAGTCTGGATTGGGTGGAGCAAGCGCGTTAAAAATAAAGGGCTACACAAAAAGCGACCAACAAACCACCCGATAAGCATTGCCAGAAACGCAGCGGATTTTTTTCCAGCAAGAGTGCGCGGTACTGCTGTTTGTATTTGGGATTGGGATGCTGAAGCTCGTGCAAAAACTCCGAGATATCACCGTGGCGACGCTCGGGGTCATAGCGCAGGCCTTTGCGGATGGCACCATCGACCCAGAAGGGCACCAGTGGATTCAATTCATAACTGGAGGTGTAGCGGGTATTAAGATAAGCGCGCTCGGTGCGGCAATTGGCCAGCTTGCCATCAAACGGTGCTGTGCCAGTGAGCATTTCAAAGACAATAATCGCGAGTGAAAACAGGTCGGATTTTTCATGGCTCTTGCCCTGCAAAATAGTTTCGGGAGCCGAATATTCCGCCGTACCCAGAATCCTTTCACGCGCAATAGGTGAGCTGATTTCAGCGATGCCTTTCACCAGACAGGAACCAAAATCAATGATTTTAATTTCCCCGTGGCGATCAATCATAATATTGGCGGGCCGCAAATCCTGATGCAGAGTTTCGCGGCGATGGAACGCGCGCAGCCCTTTGCAAATTTGTTCGACTATGTAGATAACCTCCTGCACCGGCGGCGCAGGATGCTGTTTGATCCACTGCGCCAGGGTTTGGCCATCAATATATTCCATCAAATAATACAAGCAGCTTTTGGTTTTATTGGGCGCAATCACTTTTACGACATGGGCGTTGTGGATGCGGCTACCCACCCAGCTCTCCAAAATAAACCGTTCGATATACGCTGGATCATCTACAAAATTCAGCGAAGGCATTTTCATACACAGGGCTTGGCCGGTATTGGTATCCGTAACCAGATACACCTGGCTGCGGCTGCTTGCATGTAATTCTTTTTCAATACGATAGCCGTCAATTACCATGCCTGGATTTAAATGCGGCGGAAAAGGTAAGGCACTGAGTTTTTGGCAGGCATCATCGACACTTTGCGCGGGCAAACTATCAACCCGCAAAATCTGGCAACTGATATTGTCATCACTCTTGTTCGCCAGCGCGAGCTCCACTAATTGCTGGCTGAGCAATTCATAATCATCACCGGCGTTTTGCAAACGCGCACAGAGTTGTTCATCGCCAATAAAATCATGCAAGCCATCGGTGCTCAGCAAGAAGATATCGTTCTCTTCCAGCTCAATGAGCCTGTAATCCACGTCGAGTGAAACATCCAGCCCCATGGCGCGCACCAGATAGGATTGCTCGGCGCTGATGATGGTGCGATGGTCGCGCGTAAGCTGTTCCAGCTTGCCTGCACGCAAACGATAGATGCGCGAATCGCCCACATGAAAAAGATGGGCGCTGTGGGATTTGAAAATAATACAGCTCAGGGTGCTGACAAAACCTTTTTGCGCATCGCGCAAATGTTGCCCGCGCGAATATAACCAGCGGTTGAGTGCGATCAATACCTGGGTGGTGGATTTTTTTACTGTCCAGGTATCGGGCGTTGCAAAATAATCGGCCAGGAAATTGCGCACGCAGGTTTCACTTGCCTCTTTTCCCGCTTCGGCGGCGCTCACGCCATCGGCAATAATCGCTGCGGCACCTTTGGTATCCAGCAGCATTCCTTCGGGAATCCGGATCCCCAATGCATCTTCATTTTGCGCTTTGACTCCGGCTGAGGAATGTTGCCCGACGGTAAACGCGAGCATGCTGTTGAGGTGCCATTCGCTCATCAATGCATTTCTACCATTTGCACAGTGCCGTCGGGCAGCACTTCAAACAAACTGCTTTTGGGTTCCTCCAACCACATGGCGGCCATCGCCGCAACGGCGATGCAAGCTGCGATAGTGAGGAAAAAAACCGGCGTGCTGACAAACGAAAACACCGTGAGCAATATCACTGCACCGATATTGCCGTAAGCGCCGACGATGCCGGCAATTTGCCCGGTCAGGCTGCGGCGGATGAGCGGCACTACCGCAAATACACAGCCGGCCGCCGAGCCTAAAAAGAACGAGCAGCACATCATGGCACCCACCGCCAGCGCAATTGGCCAATCACTGGTAATTGTTGATAGCACAAAAAATCCAATCGCCGCGCCGATCAATAAAATCACCAGGGATTTTTTGCGGCCAAATTTATCGCTGATCCAGCCACCGGACGGACAAGAGCCAATATCCACCGCCGCAAAACAAGCACCAAGCACCCCCGCCAAAGCAACCGGCACCGCAAAGGTGCCCTGGAAAAACATCGGCAACATGGATACCACGGCCAATTCAGAACCAAAAGTCACCGCATAGGCAATGCTCAAGATCGCCACTTGTTTGAATTTATATTGTTGGAGTTTATCAACCGGCCTGGAAAATATTTGTACGTTGAGGCTATAAATCTTGCGGCATTGCAATACAAAAATAGCGAACAAGACTGCGCCAATGATGTAAAGCGTGGTAACCGATATCAGACCGAGCGAGCTGACCTTCCAGGCGAGCAGCGCCAGTGCGCCATACATGGGAATATTGACCAACAAATACAATACAAAATCTTTTTTGCTGGTCACTTCAAGGCCGCCGGATTTATTCGGCTTGAAATAAGTTGAACCCGCAGGTGTATCAGTCACAGAAAAATAATAAATAAATGCATACACAAATGCGATCACACCGGTTAGCCCGGTCGCATAGCGCCAACCCTCATCCCCGCCAATCAACAGGGCGATAGTGGGCAAGCTGATGGCAGCAGCGGCTGAACCAATATTGCCTAACCCTTTATAAACCCCCTCAGCTAAACCCATCTGACGCGCGGGAAACCACTCGCTGATCATGCGGATACCAATTACAAAACCGGCGCCGACAAAACCGAGCAGGAAGCGCGCAAGCGCGAGCATTTCAAAACTGGTGGCGAGCGAAAAAAACAAACAGAGGAAACCGGTGATTACCAATAAGATGGAGTAGACATTGCGCGGTCCGAATGAATCGACCAGCATGCCGACCACAATACGCGCGGGAATGGTTAGCGCCACATTGAGGATCAGCAGGGTTTTGACTTGCTGGTCGCTCAGGCCAAAACTGGCCTGGATCGCCAGTAATAAAGGTGCATGGTTGAACCAGACCAGGAAGGTAATAAAAAAAGCGATCCAGGTCATATGCAAGATTTTTGTCTTGCCGGTAAACGACAACAAATTCAGTTGTGCACTACTTTTACTCATCACCAACGCCTCAAGCTAATCTATGAAGCGCTTTCAGCAATAACTACGCCATTTTATAAATCATTCATCTGAATCAGCGAAAAAAATCTGCACCAGACTAAAACAATCATCAAAATCGACTAAAAAAGCCCAATTAATGAGCACAGCGCACCTACACATGACCCCATACGGGTGCAAAACCTAAATGTCGATTTGCACGTTTTTAGCCCACCAAAACATCGAAAACTCGTGCAAACCCTGTATTTATAGGGCTATGAAGGCGATTCCCGCGTAGTAGCTGCGCCATCAGCTCGCATTTTTTGTACCTTCCCTTTGCCTGCTTGCGCCACCCACACCCAAAAAAGGGCACAACTGAATTCTCATCGCCAAATGCACCAATCAGATTCAACTCTTATATTTTCAGCGTTCATTTGGAGCACCATCGGGAGGAATTTCTGCCCCGAAATGTATCCACGGCATTCAAACCGGGGATTATCAAGCACCACTTATGGATTGGCATAGCCATTGCAAAATCCCCTTTGATAATTATTCCCTGTTGGTTCAAATAATCCTTACCGGATCACCGTCATGAGCACTCACCGTTTACACCTGCTGGACTTTTCCAATAAATCAGTTGCGACCCTGCATTTCACCTGGTTCGCTTTTTTCCTCACCTTTGTGATGTGGTTTAGTTTGCCTTCACTCAAACCGCTGATCACCGCCTCGATTGTGATGACCCCCCAACAATGGGCCGCACTGTTAACACTCAACGTCGCGCTGACAATTCCCGCGCGCATTGTGGTGGGCAGCCTGGTCGACAAATTTGGCCCACGTGCAATTTATTCAGGCTTATTAATTTTTTCCGGCGCGATATTGATTGCATTTGCTTGCGCACAAACGTTTGAACAGCTTGCCCTGTTCCGCTTTTTGCTCGGTTTTGTCGGTGCCGGCTTTGTGATTGGTATTCGTCTGGTGAGTGAATGGTTCCCTGCCCGCCAGGTCGGTCTGGCCGAAGGCATCTACGGTGGCTGGGGTAACTTTGGTGCAGCAGCAGCTGGTTTTACCCTGCCCTTTTTAGCAATCCACGTATTTGGTGGTATTGATGGCTGGCGTTATGCGATGGGCACCGCTGCCATCATTGCGATGATTTATGGTGTGGCTTTTTATCTCACCGTGCGCAACACACCCAAAGGATCTACCTATTTCAAACCGAAAAAATCCGGTGGCCTGGAAGTTAGTAACAGAAAAGATTTTATTTTCTACGTAATGATGAACGTGCCTATGTATTTGATCCTCGCGGTGCTCGCGTGGAAAATGTCACCGGCTAATTTAGGTCTGTTAAGTACTGCGACCACTTATATTCTTTACGTTGTTTTATTTGCGCTCTTTGTCTTCCAGTTTTCACAAATTCTGCGTGTCAACAAAGATATGCTCAAAAAGGGTAGCGTAGCTGAACACGATAAATACGAATTTAAACAAGTTGCAATTCTAAGCTGGGCCTATCTCGCCACCTTTGGTTCTGAAATCGCTGTCGTATCGGTATTACCCGCATTTTTTATGACGACTTTCGAAGGCTTGAGCGTAACCCAGGCTGCGATGCTCGGCGGCTCCTTTGCCTTTATGAATCTGGTTGCACGTCCTGGCGGCGGTTGGGTGAGCGACAAATTTGGCCGTCGCTTTAGCATGAGTATTATTCTTGCCGGGGTCACTGCTGGCTATATGCTGTTATCGCAAATCAACGCTAGTTGGCCGCTCTACCTTGCCTTTAGCGCGGTGTTTATCTGTTCGCTGTTTGTGCAAGCCGGTTGCGGTGCGGTGTTTGCTGTGGTGCCCTTGATCAAACGCCGCATGACCGGCCAAATTGCCGGCCTCGCCGGTGCTTACGGCAACGTGGGCGCATTGTTCTTTTTGACCATGAACACAT
>JAJQJO010000209.1 GCA_021323495.1 Cellvibrio sp.
AGTGGTGCTAAAGATCTGGCCCGCACAATTGCTGAACATCCGCTGGTATCACAGCAGGCACAAACCTGTCTGGCGACCCAGTTTGTGAGCTACAGCAGCGGGGTCAATTCCCTGTTCCTGATCGACAAAGACCCGAGCCGTCTGGTGGGCAGTGTCGAGATTCCTGCGGCAGAAAAAACCGGTTATCGCTGTGAAATTAACAACCTGACCAGCGTGTTAAACACCCGTGGTCCACGCGCAATGCTGGAAGAACTTCCCGCATTGAATTCAGTGATCTATCGGCAGGAGTGGGCGCGCTAATGCGCCCTGCGACTCGCTCCCCTGCCCTGTTAATGAATTGGAGTAAAAAAAATGAGCTATAAAGACTGCTTCGATAAAGAGCGCAGAGACTTTCTGCGTATCGTAAAACGTGCGGGTATTTCCGCTGGTGCACTGCAAGCTTCCGCCATGATTGGTGGCGTGATGCTTGCCCGTGCAGCAGAAGCGCAGACCGGCCCAACCAAATGCGTCTCGGTATTTATGCCGGGTGGTTGTACCCCCGCCAAGTTTTTCCCCACTGGCAGCACCTTGCCAATCCAGACTCTGCCATTGCAAGCGCATTACAACGCCGGCCGTGTCGCCCTGTTGAAAAACGCCACCATGATGCAAGGTGGGCACGGGGTAATGTTCACCCGCTTCAATGACCCAAACCCCTGGGGCAAACAAAGTTTTGACGTGAACCTCGGCAAAACCATCGGCGCCAACTTTCCAGTGAAATGCCTGAACCTGGGTACAACTCCAGTGACAGAACTTTCGCGTGAAGGCAATGCGCAAATTCCGGCAATTACCAGCCCGCAAACCGCGTTGGATATTTTATTCGCAGGTGGTAGCGGTGGTGGCGGTGGCAGTATTCCGCCACGCAAATCACTGGTGGATGCGCACTATGCCGCGGTGAATGACCTGAAAAATAAATTAGGTCAGCACGAGAAAAATAAACTGGACAGCCACTTCACCGCGATTCGCGAAATCGAAGACGCGATCACTACCACTAACCCAGGCACCTGCCCTGCACCGCCGAACACCGCGGTCACAGGGTTCGATGCAACATCGAAATTAATGAGCGATATCGCGGTACTGGCATTGAACTGCAATCTGTCAGCGTCGGTGTCTATTGCTTTTGGTACCGATGAGCATCTGCACTTCCTCGATGCCGTTGCCAAACCGCGCTCCTCGCATGATTCGCATCACAATCAAGGCAACCCTAACTACGCCGGTTTCTACGACGAAGACGTTGCCTACTACATGTCGCTCACCAGGCAGTTGCTCGACAAGCTGGAGGCAAAAGGTTTGCTCAGCTCCACCGTCGTTGCGCAGGTTTCTGACATGGGTAACGTGGATGCACACAGCGGCCAAAACACACCATTCCTGGTTGCAGGTGGTGGTGTGCGCGGCGGAGTGTTGGATGTGGGTGGCCTGACACAAACATCCCTGTTCCAAACCGTTGGCCTCAGGTTGCGTGCAGACCAGGGACCAAACGGCGCAGCGTTTAGAAACTGGCAATCAACCACGATCGCTGGTTTATTCGCGTAAGCGATGCAATAAAGAAAGAAAAAACCCGGTGCAAACCGGGTTTTCTTCCGGGGTTTTATAGCTGCCCCAGGCAGTAACAACAAAACAGAAAAATCATCTGATACTAAATTAAAAGCGGTTTCCATCATGAAAACTTTAATCGTCTACGCTCATTTACTTGCCGCTTGTGTCGCTATCGGCCTCTTGTTGATGCAGGATCTAGCCTTGGCTAAATCGCGCGGAAAAGCACTTCCGGCAGCGGCGATCAAAGATCTCACCAAAGCGGCAGACATTATGTTTATCGCATTGATAGTGCTGTGGATGAGTGGACTCGCGTTAGTGTTGCTCGGTTATTTGGAGAATCCGCAGCAATATTTAATGAATGAAAAACTTTGGGCAAAATTTACCGTGGTTTCAGTGCTAACTATCAACGGAATTGCATTACATTATTTCAGCTTCCCACGTGTCATTTGCGCACGCGGTTTTTTGTCAATACCGGGTTTTGAACAAATCCTTGTGGCGCTTACCGGTGCAATTTCCTCCGTATCCTGGCTGTTTGCCTGTTACCTTGGCATAGCGCGCCCGTGGAATTACACGGTGGATTACAGCTATGTCATGTTCATTTACGTCGGGTTGATAACCTGCGCCTTTATCGTGGCAGGGGAAATACTGCGCTCCATGCGCCGCGATGAACCGCCCCTGCTGACTGAGCAGGCATCGCTAAACAGCTCGCAAAAATTTGAATAGTTTCTCGTCGTTACAACCGAATAAAATTGCCGGTCATTATTCAAGCCAGCTCCCGCAAAGAGCTGGCTTTTTTTATCAGCATTAATATCAAATCAAATTAATTTTTCGTCTTCCCACCAATCGCCAATCGCATCGATCAATGGAACCAATTTTAATCCGAACGGTGTGAGGGAATAATCGACACGCAATGGATAGCCCTCATAAGCAGTGCGCAACACTACACCCGCCTGTTCCAGCTTGCGTAATTCCAATGTCAGGATACGGTGCGAAACGCCGGGATTGTCGCGCTGCAAATCACTAAAACGTTTGGTGCCATCCTTCAAATAATAAAGCAGTAATGTCGGCCAGCGTCCGCTGAGCACTTGCATGGCCTCTTCAATGGGACAAAGCGAGACTAATTGTTTCATAGATTCAACAACGATGATGGTTACAAAAATGTGCGTAATTTACACAAGAATATGAATGGCGTACCTTCAATTCTGCTGTGTGTCTTTTAATAAACGGTGGAGAAATAAAATGCAACCGATTTTAGTGTATGGCTTCCCACTCGGAAGTTCGATGGGCCTTATTGCGGCGTTGGAATGGTTGGGCCAGCCATATTTATTGAGCCGCGTTGATATGCTGGGTGAAATGAAGAACGATGCTTATGCACGAATCAATCCGCGGCTGGAAACGCCGGTATTAATAACGGATAAAGGAAATATCTTGACGGAAACTATGGCCATTGCCTTATGGCTTGAGCAACAGGATAGTGAGCGGCGTGTCAGCTTCCCAAGAGATACCCACAATGCTGATCGGATGCATCAACTAATGGCATTTATCAATACCGGGTTTACCGGCGCCTTCAGCCCTTTGTGGTCAATATTGGAAATGGAACCCGTGGACCCTCTGATGCAAGAAATGCTACGCAAATACGGTTGTGCAAATGTGATCGAACGCCATGATCGGTTGGAACAACAAATCGGCGATACCGAATTCCTCGCTGGCAATCAACCAACACTTGCCGATAGTGTTTTTATTGGCGTGGCTCGCTGGCTGGATTTCCATAAAGTCGGTCATCCGACGCGCTGGCCAAAGCTGGCTGGATTACGGCAACGGCTCGAAGCACATCCAGCCGTAGAGTTCGCCACAGCAATTGAACTGGGTGAATCGCCTGAAGGCTCTGGCGCATTTCGTGGCCACATACCGTTAAGCGAAGTTATCGAGCGATTTGGTACCGCATTACCGCAATAAAATCCGGTTTTATTGCGCTATAAACGCAGTTCAAAAACATGACATTATTGTTTGCGCGTTAGTTTTTACACTCGCTCAGTTTGAACATCGCCCTTGGCAATTGGTAATCACTAAATACCCTGGCATCCCTTAACTACCAAAGTCTTGGAGCCAGGCCGGGAACAAATATATAGGCAGGTGAATTTTCACCTGCTTTTATTTTTCCTGAGGATACCGTCAAGGTTTTATCAGCTGCCATCGGCACTTTTTACTGGCGAAAGCTTGATTATCTGCCTGCAAGCTACACTCTTAATGAACCGCGAAATCCTCTCACCGCATAATATGATTGCGCACCATTGTGGTAAACAAAAACAGTATCGTAACGGCGGTCCGCAAAGAGTGCGCCGCCCAATTTTCTAATTGCGGCAGGCGTTTGTATCCAGCTCGACGTTTTCAAATCGAATTCGCCCAATTGCTGCAATTCCCGATATTGCTCTTCCGATAAAATTTCGATACCCATAGCGGCTGCCATATCGACAGCATTATGTTCCGGTTTGTGTTCCTTGCGCGATTCCAGCCCTTCGCGGTCAAAACAGGTGCTTCTACGGCCTTTCGGTGTTTCCGCAGAGCAATCAAAAAAAATAAATTCCCCCGTTTTTTTATCATAACCAACCACATCCGGCTCACCGCCAGTCACTTCCATTTCATTGAGCGATTGCAATTTTTCTGTATTAGCTTCCAGCTTTGCTTGTACTTTGGCCCAGTCAAGACCTTTATGACGGTTCATGTTTTTTTCAAAACGGGTTTTCAATCGATTGAATAATTCTTCACGTTGTTTTGCGTTCATATCGGGACCTATGTTCACGGGCTCTGTACTTTCAGTTAATCTTCTATCGTAAAAATTGATTGTTTTTTATCACAACTGTTTTCTATATTTCAATAACACTTACTCTTCAATACTTAATCAGCAATGACGCAGCCAACTTTCAACCCATAGTAAGCGTATACATATGGAAGGTGACAAGACTTAATACAACAGCATTCCAGAGTGGTATTTCTGCATAGTGATTACAGCGACGTTTATTCTGCAATTTATCCTGACAGATTATCAAACTGCGGATTTTCTTCATTTCAGATCAAATAACTGATATCCGCATAAACCATCGGTAGGATAGACACCACCAGTAACACCGCCATGGCAATATTAAAATAGTGGATGCGCCGCCCCTTTTTTAAAACATGTTGCAAACTTTGCCCCAGCTTCAACCAGAGTGCCATGCAAATAAAGCCCATAAAAAAATAGATAAATACAACCGTTAACACACCAGTATTAAAACTTTCCCTGTTCGTAAACGCAGCAAGCGCACCAACAGCAATAACCCAAGCCTTGGGATTTAACCATTGAAAAATAGCCGCCTGCATAAACGAAAGCGGCTCCCGCACATTTTTAGTGGCATTCGGGTTTCCCGCGTTGCCAATCTTCCAGGATAAATAGAGCAAGTAGGCAATGCCCAATACTTTTATATAGAAATACACACTCGGATAACGCGAGAAGAACGTGCCCATGCCAAACCCGACTACGGCCACCATTATCGGAAAGCCAATGCAGATACCAAAATAATGAGGTAGTGATTTCCGGATTCCGTGATTTAACCCGGACGCCATCAACATCATGTTATTTGGACCCGGAGTAATGCCGGAGACAAAGGTAAACAGGATTATCGATAGGTAATATTCCATGGGGAATCGCCATCCTTAAAGGCCTAAGGTGAAGCTCAATCTGATGAATCAGTCATGGCTGGCATCGATAGATTCGAACTTTGAATGAGGGCATGCAGCGTATCACCACTATGCGAGGGCGGGCATGGCGTGCCATCACACCTGTCCGTCCAGTCCCACCCTGGATATATCGCTTTATTACCATAAATCAGATTTTTGCTAGAAATGAGAACCAATAATTAGAACGCCTTGGGGGCTCCGCGTAAAGTAGCGACTGTTAGCCAGATACTTATCGCCGGGCGAGTCCACCAGCCCGGCGTTGCTGCGTGGCAGCAACGCAAATTCGTGCACACTAAACCTATAAGCAAAAGCACGGTGCAAAGCGTGGCGTAAGCCACTATAAAACAAATAAATCAACCAGGAATACCCGGCGACAACATCAGAGCCACTGTTTTGGGATGGCCTTTGTTCGCCCTGAAAAAACTAAAAACCAACTGACAATACAGCGGATGTGCCATGGGAAATCCCTTCGTTTATGCATATTTATTTGCAACATGCACTGCGGATGACGCACACCCGCCACTTGCCCTTACTGCCCGAAAATTCAATTTGCACCGCACAACATTAGAGTGACCAATCAACTTCCAAAAAATAACTGCTCAATCACTTTTGTTTGCCCAAGCTCCATCATTTTTAACCATAACGATTGTTGATGACCCTAGCCGACGTTGTTCGGCATTTATCTCTGAGGAATACACTATGAGTAGCTTTAAAGCCTCTGCGATCAACCCTCGCATGGCGGGAGTGCTGACACGCTCCCTCTATGCAGCCGGGTTTTCCCTGGCGATATCCGCGCTCTCCACCCAGGCATATGCCGGCTGCCAATACGTAGTCGCTAACCAGTGGAACAATGGATTTACTGCCACAATAAAAATAACCAACTCCGGCACTAGCGCTATTAATGGCTGGAATATCAACTGGCAGTACAGCGGCGACAATCGCGTTACCAGTAGCTATAACGCCACCCTCTCCGGCACCAATCCTTACTCCGCAACCAATTTGGGTTGGAATGGCAGTATTGCGCCCAACCAAACCGTCGAGTTTGGCTTCCAGGGCAGCAAGGGTGCCGGTAGTGCAGAAATCCCGGTAATCAATGGCGCCGCTTGCGGCAATACTGCGGCCAGCAGCGCATCCGTAACATCGTCAATCGCCTCGTCAGTCGCAACGTCAACAGCAACCTCAACAGCAGCGTCAAGTACGCCAGCCTCCAGCAGTAGGGCGAGCAATTCATCAACTGCCGCCGCCGCAGGGACCTGGAGCCTGGACAGCAGTGCGTCGTATCTCAACTTTGCTACTACCAAAAATACCCACAACGTCGAAGTGCATAACTTCACCTCGATCAACGGGGATATCAGCGCGGCCGGTGTGGCAACCCTGACCATTGACCTCAGCACA
>JAJQJO010000210.1 GCA_021323495.1 Cellvibrio sp.
AAGCACAAAAATTGCAGCGCAGCCCGCGCTTTGAAGTCTTGTTCCACAACGCCTGGCGGCAGATTATTACTAATAAAAAATCATCCAAGGCAATTATTATTAACGGCGGCCAGACATTTGGCCAACACCAGGCATTGGAAGGAAGTATCCGTTTAAGTGTTGCTACCTATTTGGAACTGCAAACCAATTTGTGGTTGTCACAATTTGATGTCAACGTCGGCCAGGAGATTACCCAGCCATGGCCGGAAATTCCCCTGCGACCAAATTATGCAACCGCAGCCGTAAATAATTTGTCATTGGATTCCGAGCTGGAATTGGACCAAGCACTCGCCAATGAAAATGCGCAATGGTCAAATGGCAACTTTGATGCAGACACCCCGAGTGCAGAAACAGAAAATTTTGTTACGCGGCAAATTATCTTATTACAGCAAGAACGTGATATGCGCACTAGTGAAGTACATTACCTGGATCATCCGGTATTGAATATTATTATCCAGGTTACGCCTTATCCTCCCGTTACAATAGCGCCCGCCCCAGCCGCACCGTAACGCAGAGTATCTGCCTTACCAATAAAAACGCCGGCAATTTGCCGGCGCTTTTATTTAAACAACTATTTAAACCTGCGTGAAGTTTACATCAGCCCAGCAAAACCACATCTTCTGCTTGTAAGCCCTTATCACCTTGTTGTAACTGAAATTCAACATTTTGACCTTCAGCTAATGAGCGGTAACCTTCCGCCCGGATATTTCTATAATGCACAAAAATATCCTCACCTCCTTCTCCTCTGGTTATGAAACCGTATCCACGCACGTTGTTAAACCATTTAACAGTGCCCATTTCACGATCTGCCATATGAAACACCTCTACAGCCTTGATGCTTATTGTTATTTGCTCGGTTTGCTTCATCCGTTGATCGCCAGCACAGCAGGCTAGCCGCTATCCACAACCGGGTTATAGAACCAAAAAACCCGTGTTTACAGATATTAACAAATGTTGGAAATAAGAGGTGACTTTTTTGTTGCTTATTTACGCAAGGCTACTGGTTTGCAAATATGAAAATAGTTTTTTTAATTTTTCTCCATTCCGGCAGCGAGGTTTTCATTATCGACTCCATGCTCAATTCTCCCTCACCCACATGTGTGGCCCAATCCACTACAGACAAAATACTGCATACGCCAATCCCAATTCGCGGGCCAACGCCGCTTCTGGCATAGCAGTCATACCAGTGAGCTATAGCCATTACTCTGTAAACGAAACACTTCTGGCGCGGTTTCCAAACGCGGCCCTGGGTGCGGCATACCCTCCTGCATCTGGAGCGGTAATTGATTGCCAATAAACAGGCGATCAATTGTTGACGCGTTGTCAGAGATTACTTTGCGCGCGGCTGGCCATATAGGCCGCATAATCCGGAACCCAATGTTGCGATTCCTCATTAAAGAATGGTGATGACACCATAAAATCGGCGGAGCTTTGATTACAAGCAATTGGAATATTCCACACAGCAGCAATACGCAACAGGGCTTTTACGTCGGGATCATGAGGCATTGGCTCAAAAGGATCCCAAAAAAAGATCAGCATATCGACTTTGCCTTCGGTAATTAACGCACCTACCTGCTGATCGCCACCCAGGGGACCAGAGATGAGCTTATTAATTGGCAGGCCGGTTTCCGTTTCAATGAGAGTGCCCGTCGTGCCCGTAGCAAACAATGTATGGCGACTTAAATCGGCGCGGTGTTTTTTACACCAGATGAGTAAATCTTTTTTCTTGTTGTCGTGCGCCACCAGCGCAATCGATTTTGCAGCCGGCAAGCTAATTTCTTTGTATTCCATAAATCCACCCTGCCAATCTATAAGAGAAGGAATTCAATCGAACTAAATCATCAGTAAAAAAAATGACCTTGTCTGAGTATAGATAGGATCGCTCAGACAAGGTCATCTTTAATAGCAGCCTTAAAAATTGACTACCTATTATCTATTACTTACTAATGACTAAGCTCCAACAACAATTTATTCAGACGCTGCACATATGCAGCAGGGTCTTGCAATTGTGCGCCCTCAGCAAGATTGGCTTGATCAAACAGGATATGTGCCAAATCACCAAAGCGCTCATCACTGCTTTCCTGCTCCAGTTTTTTTACTAGCGGGTGCTCAGGGTTCAATTCAAAAATGGGTTTGGATTCGGGTACTTTTTGTCCCGCCGCTTCCAGGATACGGCGCATCTGCGCACCCATATCGTGGTCGCCTACTACGACACAAGCCGGAGAGTCAGTCAGGCGATGTGTAATGCGCACTTCCGAGACCTGATTTTCCAACACCGATTTGGCGCGCTCCAACAATGGTTTCAATGCTTCAGCAACTTTCTCTTGCGCTTGCTTTTCTTCTTCGCTATCGAGCTTGCCTAAATCGAGCTCACCCTTGCCGACATCTTGTAATGACTTGCCATCAAACTCAGCCAAATGGCTCATCAACCACTCATCAACACGGTCACTTAACAACAGCACTTCAATGCCTTTTTTGCGGAAGACTTCGAGGTGCGGGCTATTTTTTGCGGTGTTGAAATTTTCAGCGGCGATGTAATAAATCTTTTCCTGCCCCTCTTTCATACGCGCAACATAATCATCGAGTGACTGGTTCTGCTCAGCGGTATCAGTATGGGTTGACGCAAACCGTAATAACCTGGCAATTTTCTCGCGATTAGTAAAATCTTCCGCCGGCCCCTCTTTCATTACCTGGCCAAATTCTTTCCAGAAAGTACTGTATTTTTCCGGCTCGCTTTTTGCCAATTTAGCCAGCATATCAAGGACACGCTTGGTTAATGCCGAGCGCATGCTGTCAATATTAGGATCTTTTTGCAGGATTTCACGGGAGACGTTCAGGCTCAAATTATTAGAGTCCACGACCCCTTTGATAAAGCGTAAATACAACGGCAGGAATTGTTCAGCATCATCCATAATAAAGGTGCGCTGTACATACAGCTTCAAGCCGCGCGATGCATCGCGATTATATAAATCGAAGGGCGCGCGCGCGGGAATGAATAGCATACTGGTGTAATCCAGATTACCTTCCACACGGTTGTGGCTCCAGCTAAGCGGATCGGTAAAATCGTGGCTTACATGTTTGTAAAATGCTTTGTATTCTTCATCCGTGATCTCCGAGCGCGAGCGGGTCCACAATGCGGTAGCCGTATTAATTACTTCATCTTCAGGCTCTGCGCTTGCCGCATCATCACCTACCGGAGTTTGTTTTTTCATCACTACCGGAATGGCGATGTGATCGGAGTATTTTTTAATGATAGAACGCAAACGCCAATGATCGGCAAATTCCAATGCATCATCTTTCAGATGCAACTCAACGGTCATACCGCGATCGGCTTTTTCGACTGACTCTACAGTAAATTCTGCATCGCCCGAACACTCCCAACGCACGGCTTCGCTTGCTGGCGCACCGGCGCGGCGTGTAGTTACAACCACCTTATCAGCAACAATAAAGGCAGAATAAAAACCTACCCCGAATTGACCAATTAATTGCGCATCTTTTTTCTGGTCGCCCGACAATTTTTGCATAAATTGCGCAGTGCCGGATTTAGCGATAGTACCCAGGTTTTCAATCACTTCATCGCGCGACATTCCTATGCCGTTATCACTGATGGTGATGGTTTTTGCGTCCTTGTCAAAACTGATACGGATTTTCAGTTCCGTATCGCCTTCATATAAATCGCCATTGGATACCGCTTCAAAACGCAATTTGTCGGCAGCATCCGAGGCATTGGATACCAATTCACGCAGGAAAATTTCCTTGTTCGAATACAGCGAGTGAATCATCAAATGCAGCAATTGTTTGGCTTCAGTTTGGAAGCCACGGGTTTCTTTGCGGGCATCAACGGTCATTTTCTAACTCCTGGGTACATGCATAAAGGTATGAACAAAACAGCCGCCAGGGATGGCGGGGATGTGCACTAGATGGGGCAAGCCCCAAGGAATTCAAGGGCAACGCGGGAAAGCAAATAGGCGGCAATAAAAAAGCCGCTAAAAAGCGGCTTTTTTAAAATATTGGTAGGACTAAGCAGACTCGAACTGCTGACCCCCACCATGTCAAGGTGGTGCTCTAACCAACTGAGCTATAGTCCTAAGGAGGCGCGCACTTTACCAAGGTGAATTCGCAAGGACAAGACCCAAAAACAATTTTTTGTGCCCTGGCCTCGCAAACCCTTAATAATTGCCTAAACCGCGTACGAGATCGGCTTTTAAATCGCCAATATCTTCCAGGCCCACCGCAATACGGATCAGGTTTTCGGTAATACCGGCATCGGTTTTTTGCTCGGGTGACAGGCGTCCATGGGTAGTGGTTGCCGGGTGCACAATCGTGGTTTTGGTATCACCCAGGTTAGCGGTCAGCGACATGATGCGCGTTGCGTCGATAACTTCCCAAGCCTCTTCCCTGCCACCCTTTACACGGAAAGATAAAACCCCACCAAAAGCAGATTGTTGTTTTGCAGCCAACGCATAGCCAGTATGACTGGGCAGGCCTGCATAAAATACTTTTTCCACCTTGGGATGGGCGTTGAGCCATTGGGCCAGCTCCAGAGCATTGCGCGAATGAGCTTCCATCCGCAGACGCAATGTCTCAAGACCTTTCAAAAATACCCAAGCATTAAAAGGGCTCATAGTCGGCCCGGCGCTGCGGATAAAACCCAGGACTTCATCAACATATTTTTTGGGGCCGGCAACAACACCACCAAGGCAACGCCCCTGCCCATCGATGTATTTGGTGGCCGAGTGGATAATTAAATCCGCCCCTAATTCCAACGGCTTTTGGAGGGCCGGTGTGCAAAAGCAATTATCTACCGCCAACAGTGCGCCACGCGCATGGGTCATATCCGCGAGACGCTGTATATCGATCACATCGCATAAGGGGTTGGAGGGAGTCTCCACAAAAACCAATTTGGTGTTTGCAGTAAACCCGGCTTCCCAGTCGGCATAATTCGTCGGGTTGATAAACGTGGCAGTTACACCAAATTTTTGCAGATATTTGGTAAAGAGCACCGTAGTCGTACCAAACACACTGCGCGAGCACAGGATGTGATCGCCCGATTTCAATAGCGCGATGCAAGTCGACAAAATTGCTGCCATTCCTGATGACGTTCCGACTGCAGATTCTGCGCCTTCAAGTGCTGCGATACGCTCCTCGAACATGCGCACAGTGGGGTTGGTATAACGCGAATAGACGTTGCCGGGCTGATTGCCGGCAAAGCGGTCCGCCGCTTCCTGAGCATTGGCGAAAACATAGCTTGAAGTCAGGAATAATGCTTCGCTATGTTCACCTTCGTGTGAACGTGACTGGCCGGCGCGCACAGCAAGCGTATCCAGTGCGGCACCAAATAGTGGATCTTCAGTTAACTGCTCTTCAAAATTTTCCATATCTTTTAACTCAATTATTTAGCCGCGTGTAGCACCATTGTGCAATCCAATCGGCAACTCCATTTGTTTAACGGATTTTTTGCCGGTTTTAGCACTATCGTTACGTGCGGCTGCAACTTTTTCCAAATATTCCGGAGTAACATCACCGGCACAGTACTCGCCGTTGAATACAGCACAATCAAATTCGGTGACTTCGCTATTACCTTCAGAAGATGCGGCAATCAGATCCTCAAGATCTTGATAGATCAACCAATCAGCACCGATTTCCTCACACACTTCTTCTTCGGTACGACCACTTGCAATCAACTCAGTCGTTGTTGGCATATCGATGCCGTAGACGTTGGGATACTTAACTGCTGGTGCTGCTGAAGCAAAATATACTTTCTTCGCGCCGACATCACGCACCATCTGAATAATTTGTTGGCAAGTAGTGCCACGCACGATGGAGTCATCTACCAACAATACGATTTTGTCCCTGAATTCCAGTTCGATTGGATTCAATTTTTGGCGTACGGATTTTTTACGCTGTTGTTGTCCAGGCATAATAAACGTGCGGCCGATATAACGATTTTTTACCAGGCCTTCGCGGAATTTTACACCCAGCTTTTGCGCTAATGCCTGACCTGCTACACGGCTGGTATCCGGAATGGGAATAACCACATCGATGTCATGGTCCGGACGTTCACGCAGGATTTTTTCGGCCAATTTTTCGCCTTGACGTAAACGTGCCTTATACACCGAGATGCCGTCCATAATTGAATCCGGACGTGCAAAATAAACATGCTCGAAAATGCACGGAGTCAAACGTGGCGACTTGGCGCATTGGCGACGATTTAATATGCCTTCTTCAGTAATATAAATAGCTTCGCCTGGTGCGACATCGCTGATCAATTCAAAACCCAGCACATCCAGCGCAACACTTTCGGACGCAACCATATACTCTACACCACCCTCTTCTGAATGGCGCTTGCCATACACTAACGGGCGGATACCATTTGGATCGCGGAAGGCAACCAAGCCGTAATTAGCGATCAAGGCTACCACAGCGTAACCGCCGGTCACGCGATTATGAACACCCGCAACAGCAGCAAACATATCGTCCGCAGTCGGGTTGAGCTTGCCTTGCAGTTGCAACTCATGCGCGAACACGTTGAGCAGCACCTCGGAATCCGAATCGGTATTAACATGACGTAAATCAGTTTTAAAAATATCTTCGTTGAGTTTATCAGCGTTGGTCAGATTGCCATTGTGCGCCAAGGCATATGGCGGGTTCTGAACACATCTTGTACCAAGCCGTTGGCTTTTTGTTGGCTCATACGGCCATCCTGGCAGGTCACCATACCGGCGGCATCCTGTCCGCGATGCTGCAAGATGGTCAACGCATCGTAAAGCTGCACATTCACATCGCGTTTACCCACAATACCTACAATGCCGCACATAAGATTGCCTCAATAACGTGTTAACAACTTTAAACTTTTTGACCACTTTCAGCACTTCCAAACAGTGTCATTAGCCACTGGCTGAGTTGCTCGTAAGCCGTCGTGACCCACTCCTCGCAAGCGAGAAAATGAGGAATTAATTGCGATTGCTGCCACCATCCATCTTCACTGACCGGAATAAATCCCGGAAGGAGAATCAGCAGTGCCATCACGATAATAAATGCACGCGCTGCACCAAAAACCATTCCCAGGAGACGATCAGTGCCCGTTAAACCAGTGGCTCGCACCAGGGCTCCGATGAGATAGCTCAGCATCGCGCCCAGTAATAGAGTGACGATAAACAGCACAGCATAGGCTGTCATCAGTCTTACAGAAGGTGTTTCAATGTGGTTGACCAGCAGGACTTCAAGCTGGCCGCCAAAGACTTTGGCTACCAGTACCGCCGCAACCCAGATGATTAGTGAAAGAGCCTCGCGCACAAAACCACGAATCAAACCGATCAAACAGGACAGGAAAAAAATCCCGATAATGGCCCAATCAGCCCAATTCATTCGCGCGCCCGCTCCAAAATCATTGATGGGAGGTTTACAGAGGCGCGCATTCTAACAGAGGCGCAGGATTATGGCTTTAGGGTTTGAAAGGTAAAACAAGGGAATTCACTTTCAAACGCTTATCCAATTGGGTTTTGATCGCGATGGCTTGCGCCTTATCCTGTTTTGGACCAATAAACACTCGATAACTCGTGGTATTGCTACCCGGTACTGCACGCACGTAGGCTTTATGGCCTTCTGCTTGCAATTGGTCGCGCAGCTTGTTAGCCGCATCTTGTCCACTAAGGCTCGCCACTTGAATCACCCA
>JAJQJO010000211.1 GCA_021323495.1 Cellvibrio sp.
CACTGTCGCGCAAGCCACCCAAGGCTACTGTCGCCAAAATCGATCCTCCGCACCTATTTCACCCATCCGATTTTTAACCTGTACTTTTACGATGAAAAAGCAAAAGGTTCGATTTTTTTTCATCCGTAGCCCGATTGGACGGCTAAAAAAAGTCGCACCTTGCAGTGAAAGTGGCAGTTATCTACAAACCCAAACTGGGACTGGCTATCCCGCTGCGATTAATTGATGATCAGGCTGACGTGCAAAAACAGAAGTCTGGCGACGCCACTACGACAGGTTTTGCAGCGCCGGGGTGATGTTCGTCACACAATAACGACCGTTTACATGCGGCTATCGCCCTCCCTGGTATCCAAAAAATCAAAGGTATCCAAAAATCAAACATAACGCCGCAGTGGATTGCCTTCTGGCGCTTTCAATCCATGGCAAACCCATCTTTCCGAGGACAATAACGATGCTTAGCTTATTAGCAGGTCTACAAAAATATCGGCACATGAGTATCCCAGGTTGCCTGTTGCTTGCCGCGCTGGCGAGCCCCAGCCAGGCAGTGGTCTATCAGGCCGAGAGTTACACCAACTTTTTCGACACCACGGCGGGCAATACCGGTGGTGCCTTGCGCAATGATGCTGTCGATATAGAAAGCACTACTGATTCCGGCGGCGGCTACAATGTCGGCTGGATCGAGCCGAATGAGTGGTTGGTCTATGGCGGCCTTTCCATTCCCGTCTCCGGCAGCTACACCATCCGGATGCGTGTCGCGAGCCCTTCCGGTGCAACCGCCGCCGTTGATTTAAACGGGGGTAGCATCCAATTGGGCGACTTCGCGATTCCCGCCACGGGCGGCTGGCAGAATTGGACCACAGTTACCCGCACCCTGAACATCAACGCAGGGACTTACAACCTCGGTGTGTTTGCCAAAACGACCGGCTGGAACTTCAACTGGATCGAGGTGGTAGCCAATGGCGGGGGCGGCAACACGACCGGTCTGCTGACCGTCTATGAACACTGTAACTACGGCGGCTGGTTCAGAGGCTTCAATACCGGCTCGTTTGACGGCAACGTGATGACCGCAATGGGCGCACGCAATGACGCCGTCTCCTCGGTCAAAGTGGCGGCTGGCTATGAAGCTGTGCTGTTCGACAATTGGGATTACAGCGGCGCCTCGGTAGTGGTGTCCGGTGATAACACTTGCCTCAGCAATTTCAATGATCGCGCTTCATCCATCATCGTCCGCCCTGCAAATAACACCGGTACCGGTTTTGCGGCGGTCGTGAGTGAGACCCAGTTCAACCAGATGTTTCCCGGCCGCAACAGCTTCTATACCTATGCCGGTCTGGTTGCTGCGTCCAAAACCTATCCCGCCTTTGCTGGCACAGGTGACCTGGCGGCAAAAAAACGCGAAGCAGCTGCTGCACTGGCCAACTTCTCCCATGAAACCGGTGGCCTGGTGTACGTAACCGAGATAGCCCAGGGCGAATATTGCGGCGACTGGGATAACAACCCAAGTACCTGCCCGTGCGCACCGGGCAAGCGCTATTTCGGCCGGGGCCCGATCCAACTCAGTTGGAACGGCAACTACTGTGCAGCAGGTGCCGCCCTGGGATTAGACCTGCGCGCCAATCCGGATCTGGTCTCACAGAATGCAACGGTCGCCTGGCAGACCGCACTCTGGTTCTGGATGACACAGGCCGGCGCCGGCTCTCGTCCTGCCCATGATTCCATCGTTGGCGGTTTCGGCTTCGGCGAAACCATCCGCACCATCAACGGTTCACTGGAATGCAACGGTGGCAACCCTGCGCAAGTGCAAAGCCGGATTAATGAGTTCAACCGTTTCCTGAATATTCTGGGGACGACTGCCGGCCCGGGAAATATCGGTTGCTAGAGTTGATTGGTGGAGATGCTGGAACACGCATTTGGCTCACCTGCGTGGCCCGTTCCATCCAACATGCTGCTGATTGCTAAAGACCTGGAAAACCAATAATAAAAAGCCGCATCAAGTAATTTGCTGCGGCTTTTTTTATTTTTTAAAAATATTTTTATTTCATGGGAATAAACCAAAGTCTCAGCCGTTAACAAGTTGTAAGTCAACTAAACCAAGAGGCCTTCACCATGAAAAACCAAATATTATTTTTTACCGCATGCACGCTGATTTCATCAATCTGTTTAGCAAACGATCTGTCTCACAGTATCGATGCCAATGCACATGCACAAACTGCATTGCGCGCCCAAACCAATTCGCAAGAGGGTTCAGTAGCGCTAACGGGTTCACTTCAACAACAGGGTGCAAGCACGGACGTTATTGCTGGAACCAGTGACGCCGGGAGCAGCACCACTGAGAATAATACCGCAAATACCGAAGAAAATAATCCTTCCGCAAATAGCAATACAGAAAGTCCAAGTGAAAACACTACAGCAGCAACGCAAAATATATCCAGCACCCTTGCCCTGACTGGTAATGCCGCGCTCGATATAAAAAAATCCGCCGATACATTATCTGGCCAATCATCAGCGCTTGTTAATCGCAGCAACGAGGCTGCAACGACGGTTACCAACACCGCCGGTGATGCCAGTGTGCAGCTACAAAACACTATCGCCAATGTTAACTCCAATCTCAACGATGCCGTGGCTAGTCAGGTAAATGCTGCAATCACCACCGACGTGCAACAAAACGTTCAAAGTACCGTCACTAGTGTTATTGATGGCGCTATCGCCAGTTCAATCGACAGCGCAATTAATAGCACGGTGGAAGCGACGATTAACGATGCAGTCGAATCAACCCTGGAGAGCACCGTTACTACCGCGCTAAACGATAGCCTGGGATCAGGCATTTAAAAATAAACCGGCGCTTCGGCGCCGGTTTTTATTTCTACTTGCAACGGAGCCACTTATCGTGAAAAAACATTTTTTCTTCCCTTTGTTAATAGGTGCAATCGAGCTGCTGCAACCAGTGTATGCAGCAACCCCCAGTGCCAGCATTAACCTGGAGGCGGGTACTGAATATGACTCCAATTTAAGTGTTGTTGAGCTCGATCAATATTCAACAGAAAGCGATTGGGCCACGCTCTTCAATGCGCGTTTGAATACCCAATGGAAGGCCACCGAAGAATTGAAGCTAAAAGCAGGCTATAGCTTTGTATCCAAAACTTATCAGGACAATGAAGAATTTGATCTCGCTATCCAGCAATTATTTGCCGATGCGAGTTACGATTTCAGCTTGTTAACGCTTGGGGCGAGTTATCACTACGCTGACGCAACATTAGCGGATCAGGATTTTTTGCAGCTGCAACAAACCAGCCTGTACGCATCACATTTATTTAATAACCGCATTTTTGTCCGTGGTGCGGCCAACTTTCAAGACAAAAAATTCCCCGACAATAGTGAACGCAATGCAAGTAACAATGGTTTGGCGGGCGACATGTTTATTTTCTTCCAGCAGGGTAAAACTTTTATTGCAATTGGCATTAGCAGTGAAGAGGAAGATGCGGTGCAAGACCAATTCAGTTTTGACGGGATAAGTTTGAGAAGCAGCATCAACCATAAATTTTCCACTTGGGGGAAAACAAGTGAATTACAGTTGGGCTGGCGGTATCAGGATCGGGATTATTCTGCTGTCACGCCGGAGCTTGAAGCCCGTCGCCATGATCGCAATAATATTATTAGCATCGAATGGGAAATCAATCTAACACCGACGATTGTCGCCACTAGCAAAGTTGAACGAGGTGATTATCAATCCAATTTGCCGGCCGCTGATTATTCAGAAACATTGGCATCGCTAATGTTAAGCGCGCGCTTTTGAATTACATCCAGCACACCAACACCAAAAACCGGATCACGTCCCTGCTCGCCCACATCGATTGCTTTTGCGGTCAAACGCTCAAGCAGATCGGACGGCGTGATCCTGTGTACCAATTCACACGCAACAAATGCCGACACAATGGGAGCCGCGATTGAGGTGCCGGTCTCGCGCCCAAAATCGCCGCTGCTGCGCGCCGTGGTAACGGAAACGCCGAGCGCAGCGAAATCAATATGGTCGCCACGATTCGCCCAGCGATAAATCCGCTGCTCGCGATCAACCGCCGTCACTGCAATCACATCGGGATAAGCAGCTGGATACAGCGGTGGCGCCGCCGGACCTTCGTTCCCTGCAGCCGCCACCACCGCAGTACCAGCGTGCAATACTTTGGCAATCACGCGATGCAGGATCTGATTATCCGGCCCTGCCAGACTCATATTAATAACGCTCACTTTTTCGCCCACCAACCAGTTTAATGCGCGCACCAGATCAATCATGGTCGCGCCTTGCGCATATTGGTTACGCGGATAAAAAACCGAAGCAGCATACAAGCTTGCCTTGGGCAACAGCGGCTGAAAATGCACATCAGCCCCCACCAACAAACCGGCGACCGCAGTGCCATGTGCAACGGGTGCAGCAAATTTTTCGCCCAGAAAATCGCGCACAATAATCCGGCTCTTGCTAAAGGCAGGATGGTTATTATTGATGGCGGTATCGATCATGCCGATTTTCACGTTATCGTCACAAATCGGGCGCAATTCAGGCGCGGTAGCGGTAGCAGACGTATTCACAGCTTGCGCCGCATAAATATGATTGCGATCCAATTGGTTATGCAAATGCGCGGGCAAAGCTTTCTTTAACGCAGCTAGCGAATCCCATTCGGATGCAACGCGAAAGCGCACCAGGGCCATATCCAGCCCCGCAAAAGCCGTTTGCTCGATAATCTCTGCGTTCAGTGGTTGCAGCACTGCCAATTCGGCTGTGTCGAGCATGATGAGCCACTCGCGCTCCACTGCGCGCGCGCCATTCTCCACTGCCACATCCACAAACGCCGTCTCGCCCGTTCGGGTTAAGATGGGCAAGACATTGGCCAGTGCATCCAGCGGCAGGGTATCAACCAACGCGGTCACCGGCCGGGAGAGAGGATCCAGGGCTTCGCGCTCCAGGTTTGTCCGGGCCTGCCCGACGACATCGTCAAGGTCGCGCGCAATGGTGTCCAGCTGCTGGCCGACCAGCCCGGTATCAAGCAAATCATTGTTCAACACGTCAGGGCCTGGCACATCAGAATTAAGCAGTTGTGCATAACCCGGCTGGCAGATACACGCCAATAAGGCATAACTAAAATAAACAGGTTTCATCAGCTCACCTTTAACGAAGTTACGGATTTAACACCAAAAACGACCGGACTTCAGTGAAAACGTTTCCGGGGCATAAAAATTCCACCACTGGGGGAATAAAATTCACATCCATACGTTTACCAGATAGGAACCCGTAATTTTTTTGCCACAATGAATCCGACACAATGAACCTGAGACAATGAACCTGAGACAAGAGTTAACTCATATAGCGCCCATGTTGCGCCGCTTCGCTTACTCGCTCACCGGCTCAGCCCATGATGCTGACGACCTGCTGCAAAACACCCTGGAACGTTTATTGAGCCGCGGTGTTCCGGAGGAAATCGAGCTTGCCAAATGGGCCTTCCGCGTATGCCGGAATATCTGGATTGACGAATACCGTGCACGCAAGGTTCGCCAACGCAATGCCTATTCGCTGGAAGAGACCGAAGAACCGTTCGTCGACGGTGAGCAGGCGATTTATAACCAGATCACCCTTGAGGAAGTGGATGCAGCCATGGATAAATTACCCGCAGACCAACGCTCGATAATGGCATTGGTCGCAGTGCAGGGTATGTCCTACAAGGAGGTCGCCGAGACGCTCGGCATCCCCCCCGGTACGGTAATGAGCAGACTCGCCCGTGCACGTATTGCACTGGCCAATTTTTTGAACCCGACAGCGGGCACCATATCAGCACAACCTGGTGTGTGAGGACAGCAACATGACAATTTCCGATGAACAACTGTCTGCATTTCTCGATGCAGAACTTCCAGCCAATGAAATGGAACATATTCGCCAACAATTAATTGGCGATGAAACACTGGCAAACCGCCTCGCGGAATTGGCGATGGTCGACGAGCAGATCGCACAGCATTACTCCCGTATTGACACGCAGCCGATGCCAACAACTATTACCCGCCTGCTGGCGCAGGACCCGCCGGCAACAGTTATTACTTTTCCCCGGTGGAAAAAATTTCAGCGCGGGCTGGAACAACACGCGGCTATTGCCGCCTGTACGGCATTGGTACTCGGGTTTGGGTTCGCCCAGCTAGTGCCAGTCAACAATGATTCCGAGAGAAGTGAATGGAACGCAATAGCCCAGGCACTTGATAGCACAGTAAGCGGCATGGAAAATATATTGGCCGATAATAAACGCATCAAGCCACGCCTCACATTCATCAACCAGGAAGGTAATTACTGTCGCCAGTTTACTGTGCTGGACACAGCTACCAGTGCAGAAAATATTGCCTGCCACATCAACGGTGAATGGCAATTATCGATGACTGTTTATAACCGGGAAGTAACCCGGGCCGGTGATTACCAAACAGCCACCGCTGGCTCATTGCTCGATAGTGCACTTGATACAATGATGCAAGGCGAAGCATTTGATGCACAGGCCGAAGCAGAGATTATTTCAAGGGACTGGATGAATAAAAAATAAGGCTTCCAAACCGGCAAGCAACGAGATGAAATTAATGAAAATAATAATTTTATTTTTTGCACTGGCACTGAGTGC
>JAJQJO010000212.1 GCA_021323495.1 Cellvibrio sp.
GCCGTTAAGGTAAATCACACGGTGTATCTTTCGGGGCAAATTCCACTCGATCCTAAAACCATGCAATTGATCGAAGGTGATTTTGCCGCGCAGGCTCATCAGGTCTTTAAAAATCTTGCCGCTGTTTGTGAAGCTGCCGGTGGTGGTTTAAAAGATATCGTCAAGCTAAACATTTACCTGACCGATCTGGCTAATTTTCCGATTGTTAACGAGGTGATGGGACAATATTTCCAACAGCCTTATCCTGCACGCGCTGCCGTTGGTATCAACCAATTGCCGCGTGCCTCGCTGATTGAGGCCGATGGGGTAATGGTGCTTTAGGCGCCATTACCCAACGCTTTTTGATCCATGCATAGGGCTCGGCTGTATCAGTGCCTGTCCCGACCATCCCAAGCTCCTTCGTATGCTGTCCAAACGCCATCACAACTTCACGACAAAAAATTGTTTTGCCGGACGAATGATCTCTCTTTTGCCTAAAAAGAGTATTTTTGCGTCAATTTAATTATTTATATGCCAGTTTTTCAATGTTGGGCTTGTTTGGCTAATTGCTGATCAAAGTCTGTGCTAAGGTTTAAGGCAATTGACGACAATAATCCCGATTTTTTCTGAGTGGGCTCTCAGCCATGGAAAGCAATTGTTTCTTTGCCAAACCAGCACTTGGGGTGCGCTCTACCTCGCTGCTTTATCGCGGTTTGGAGATGTTTTGTTGGGGGCTGGGATTGGCCTTGCTCGGCTATGCCTTGATGGCCAAAATCCATGAGGCGGAAGCATCGGATGCGGGTTTACGTGCATTTGCATCGGCTGCCGCAAATGATGTCGCTGACAGCAATTCCAGCGATGCCCCCGATAGCCTATTAAATGTGGAAGCGCTACAGCACCTTGACCAAAGTCTGTGGAGCAAAAAACGAATCGCTCAATTTACCGATATCCACAACACAGATAAAGAAACGCCGCTGGCCGTATTGCGCATAGATGACTTAAGGATTGTGGTACCAATCTACTCCGGCGCCACCGATTTCAACTTGAACCGCGGAGCCGGCTGGATCGAAGAGACCGCACCAGTCGACGGACGCGGCAACATAGGTATAGCGGCCCACAGAGACAGTTTTTTCCGCGCGTTGAAAGATGCCAGGCGAGGCCAGAAGATGACCCTGCAAACGCTGCGGGGTACTCGTTATTTTACCTTGGCAAATATTCAGATTATTAACCCGTCCGAGATCAGCGTGCTTGAGCCGTCAAGCAGCTCCAAGCTTACCCTGGTTACCTGCTACCCCTTTTACCACGTCGGAAGTGCGCCGCAGCGGTACATTGTTACGGCTACTGAAGACATCTCAGCACCAAAACCTAAGGAGTGATTTATGGCAACATCATCGTTATTGAAGTCAGCTGTAGTAGGTGCCGCACTAATGGCGAGTTCTTCGCTATGGGCTGTGGAGTGTTCGGAAGTAGTGTGGAGTTCGTCGGTATTAGCTCAGTACCCAAACATCAGTGATCTATGCCAGGGTGTCGTTGAGCGGGATGGCAAACAGTATGTTGAAGTGCAGGGTAAATTTGTGCGGATGCATGACAACAAAGCCCGGATCAAATTCAAGCATGCCGATGGTAGTTATGGCAAAACCTTCGAATCCAGGGAATTGCCTAACGATTACAAAATCACGGTCAATGGTAAAGAGGTGCTATTACATCGCGTGCAGCGCGATACCCAGTTAACTATTTACCTGCCGCCAGACCGTTTTACGCTTATCTCTGACCTCGCAGTTGCCGATACATCGCTCGATATGGTTGAAGTGCCGCCGGAAATGCCATCAACCGCCTCATGGACTCCACTGTTAGGCCTCCTGGGTGCACTTGGTTGTGGTTTGGGTCTGGTGATGACCAGCCTGCGCCGTTTGCGCCGACGTGATTAGTACAATTCATCCGGAAAAGGGCGGTCAGTCGATCGCTCTTTCGTTTTTGCAGGGCTTAATTTATTTCGCAACCTCAGTGCTGGGTAGCATCGTTTGATTAGTTACAGCATCAAGCTCGGGATGAAGCAGTCACGCATGGGTTTGATGCCATCAGGAAATTCAAGGGGTCAAAAATGGCAACATCATCACTTTTGAAATCGACGTTATTAGGGGGCATGTTATTGGCGAGTTCGTCGCTATGGGCTGTGGAATGTACGGAAGTGGTTTGGCATCCGTCAGTGCTGGAACGCTACCCCAATATATACAATGTATGCCAGGGTGTAGTTGAGCAGGAGGGTAAATACTATGTGGAAGTGCAGGCTAAATTTGTCAGCCTGCGGGACAAAAAAGCGCGCCTCAATTTTAAAACCGTGGACGGCACCTTCGATAAAACCGTTGAAACCAAGGAATTACCTGCGGATTTTACAGTTTATATCAATGGCAAAAAGGAGCTGTTGCGCAATGTGCAGCGCGACACCGAATTAACGATTTACGTTCCTTCGGATCGCTTTGCCTTGGTCTCTGACTTGGCGAATATTACTGTTGTGTACGAATTTGAAGAGGATGGAGCCTCCAAAAAAATCAACTAACGGTGTTGATGTGGGAATATTCTTCTAATGATAAAGGGCGATCAGTTGATCGCCCTTTTGTTTTCCTGGCATTGGACAGGATCAGCTTTTCAGGCTGGCTTTTGGATTGGGCAAATCGGTAATAGTACCTGCCCCTAGTTCCGCAGCTAATCCGACTGACTCATGCAGGGTGGGATGGGCATGGATGGTGAGTGCGATATCTTCCACGCTCGCTCCAAATTCCAGCGCCAGCGTCAGTTCACCCAGCAGTTCGCCGGCATGAATGCCGACCAACCCTGCGCCCAGTAGACGGTCGGTTTTGGCATCGTAAATAAGCTTGGTTTTGCCTTCACTGCGGTCCGCAGCAATTGCACGGCCACTAGCGTTCCACGGAAAGGCAGCAGTTTTATAATCCAGCCCCTGTTGCCTGGCTTCCTTTTCAGTCAGGCCAACCCAGGCGATTTCCGGATTAGTGTAGGCAATGGAAGGAATCGCCATGGGTTCAAATGCGTGGGGGTGACCAGCGATACCCTCGGCCGCAGCATGACCTTC
This sequence comes from Cellvibrio sp., assembly GCA_021323495.1. Classification (GTDB taxonomy): domain Bacteria; phylum Pseudomonadota; class Gammaproteobacteria; order Pseudomonadales; family Cellvibrionaceae; genus Cellvibrio. The sequence goes on from JAJQJO010000212.1 coordinate 3,068, forward strand.
ATGGGTGGCTTTGTGCGCAAGCATCGGTTGTCCGACAATATCGCCAATTGCATAAATGTGCGGCACATTAGTTTGCAAGTATTGGTTGACCGGGATAAAGCCGCGCTCGTCCACCTGTACACCCGCTTTTTCCGCATCGACCAGTTTGCCGTTGGGGACGCGACCGACTGCAACTAATACGGCATCGAATTGCCGCGCATCTGCCGGTGCCTGGGCGCCGCTGAAGCTCACTTCAAGTGCCTCGGGCTTGGCATTTACCGCTTCGACTTTAGTCGAGAGCAGAACTTCGAATTTGTCTTTATTGTATTTGCTGTAAACGGCAACCAGATCTTTATCTGCCGCAGGCACAAGCTGGTCGGCGAATTCCACCACAGTCACCTTGCTCCCCAGTGCTTCATACACAGTTGCCATTTCCAAGCCGATAATCCCGCCGCCAATCACCAGCAAACGTGGCGGTATCGAACGTAGCTCGAGCGCCCCGGTGGAATCAAAAATGCGCGGGTCTTCCGGAATAAAAGGCAGTTTCACACTGCGTGAGCCAGCGGCAATAATGGCATTGTCAAAATCAATCAGGGTGGTATCCACACCTGCTTCGACTGCCAGTTGGTGATCGCTTACAAATTTGCCATATCCTTTCACCACACGCACTTTACGGCCTTTGGCCATTGCGTTGATGCCAGAGACCAGCTTGCTGACTACGGAATTTTTATAACTGCGCACTTTGTCGAGATCATGCTGCACCGGTCCGAAACTGAGACCAAGGTTGTTTGCATGCTGGGCTTCGTTAATCACTTCAGCGACATGCAACAGCGCCTTGGACGGAATGCAGCCAACGTTCAGGCAAACCCCGCCGAGGTCGGAATAGCGTTCAACAAGGGTGACGTCCAAGCCGAGATCAGCAGCGCGAAATGCGGCCGAGTAACCGCCGGGACCACTGCCGAGTACCACTACCTGGGTTTTGATGTTAGCCATTTTGCGCTCCTTAACAGGTTGGCTGCCAGAAGTTTCCGGCAGTTACTGGGGTACGGGATTAGGGGAAAAACTACGGGTGGATGCTATCAAAAGAAACTGAATCCCACCTGGAAAAGTTTTTCCACGTCGCGGATATGTTTCTTCTGCAGCAAAAATACGATCACGTGATCGCCGGACTGCACTACAACATCATCATGGGCGATTACGACTTCATCGCCATCCGGCCCTTGGCGCACAATTGCACCAAAATTCGCGCCTTCAGGCAGATCTATGTCTTCCAGTGCCTTGCCGACCACTTTGGATGACTTGGCATCGCCATGGGCAATAATTTCAATCGCCTCGGCCGCACCCCGGCGCAGCGAGTGAACATTGACTATGTCGCCGCGTCGCACATGGGTGAGCAGGCTGCCGATAGTGGTGCTTTGGGGGGAAATAGCGATGTCGATGTCACCTCCCTGCACTACATCAACATAAGCAGGGTTGTTGATCAATGTCATCACTTTGCGCGCACCCAGCCGTTTGGCAAGCATAGAAGACATGATATTGGCTTCGTCGTCGTTGGTAAGGGCAAGGAATACATCGGTGTCTTCAATGCTCTCTTCCATCAGCAGGTCTTTGTCCGACGCGCTGCCCTGGATCACAATCGCCCGCTCCAGCTGTTCCGAAAGGCGGATGCAGCGCATTTTGTTGTACTCGATCACGCGCACGTTGTAGCGGCCCTCGAGCATTTTGGCGAGGCGCAGGCCAATATTGCCACCACCTGCGATAGTAATGCGTTTGTAGGCGACTTCGAGGCGACGCAGTTCGCTCATCACCGCGCGTATATCCGCTCTGTCTGCAATAAAAAATACTTCGTCATCGGCTTCGATCACTGTCGTACCGGTCGGCATTATGGCGCGATTGCGACGGTAAATAGCGGCAACGCGAGTATCCACCGAGGGCATGTGTTCGCGCAAAAACCGCAATTCTTGCCCTACTAATGGGCCTCCGTGGTAGGCCTTTACCGCTACCAATTGAACCTTGCCATCAGCGAAATCCAGCACTTGTAATGCGCCTGGCTGTTCGATCAGGCGAAAAATATATTCTGATACCAACTGCTCCGGGCTGATCAAAACATCGATCGGGATGGCGCCGCTTTCAAATAATTGCTGATGGGTCAAATAGGAGGTAGCACGGACCCGCGCGATCTTGGTAGGCGTGTGGAACAGGTTTTCTGCCACCGTACACGCGATCATATTGATCTCGTCATTGCTGGTTACGGCGACCAGCATATCGGCATCTTCCGCACCGGCTTGGGCGAGCACATCAGGGTGCGAAGCTTCGCCGGTAACGACGCTGATATCCAACCGATCGCGCAGCTCGCGCAGGCGCGCTTCGTCGGTATCAATAACGGTGATGTCATTGGATTCACTTGCCAGATGTTCAGCGAGGCTACCGCCAACTTGTCCTGCACCGAGGATGATAATTTTCATAGTCCGCCTGTTTATAGTCCGCCTGTTTATGGATCGCTTGCTAATTCATTGTTAAAACCTGATGTCCATGGGGCAAGTTGCCGGTATCTGCGGCTACTGAACAGTTGGTATTAACCGGCTTTACGCAATCTCGCGTAGTAAAAACCATCGTGACCATCCAATTGCGGTAATAACTGTTTGCCACAAGTTTGTGCCAGACCCCAATCAACAACTAAAGGATCACAGCTGGCGTCCTTCTGGCGTGCCAAAAAAGCTTCGATTATGCGCGTGTTTTCTTTGGGCATAATTGAACAAGTGGCGTAAAGAAGAATGCCGCCGGGTTTGAGCAATGGCCATAATTTCTTTAATAACTGCTCTTGTAAGTCCCCGAGTTTGTCCAGCTCCTCGGGGGTACGCAGTATCTTGATATCCGGATGGCGGCGGATAATACCGGTCGCCGAGCAAGGCGCGTCCAGCAGAATCCGGTCGAACATTTGGCCGTCCCACCAGTCGTTGGGTTGGGTACCATCACCACAGACGACTTTTGCGCTTACGCCCAAGCGAGCCAGATTTTCGCGCACACGGGTAAGGCGGCGTTCATCAGCGTCCAAAGCGGTAACTTGCAAGCTCGGCTCCAGCTCCAGCAAATGTCCAGTCTTGCCGCCAGGCGCGCTACAGGCGTCTAATACGTGCATATCGGGTAATAATTGCAACAAATCACCGCTTAATTGCGCGGCTTCGTCTTGCACACTTAGCCAGCCCTCCGCGAAATAGGGCAATTTACGTGGATCGCAAGCCTGCTCCAACGTGATTCCATAAGGACTAAAACGGTTTGCCGTAGCCATGATGTCTAGTTCACTTAGTACCTGCAGATAATTGTCACGGCTGATTTTGTGCGTGTTCAGGCGCAAGCTGAAAGGCGGGTGTTGATTATTGGCGGTGATTAATTGGTTAAATTGCATCGGCCAGCACTTACTCATCATAGCCTCCATCCATGCTGGATGATTGGTTCGAAATGCCCGATTTTCAGTAAGAAATTCGTTAATTCTGCCGCTATCACGCTGGAAGTTACGTAACACACCGTTCACAAGATTGGTTGCCCAAGGTTTTTTGATATGACGGGTAACTTCGACGGTTTCGCCG
>JAJQJO010000466.1 GCA_021323495.1 Cellvibrio sp.
GACCTGTCCACCGAGTGGTATTACGCCGATGCCAGCTACATGTCTGCAGGTTACTTTAAAAAGGACGTAGAAAACTTTATTGGTACTCGTCAAGTCCGCGAAAGCTTCTACGATTTGCGCGACCCGACATCTGGTCCTCGCTACAACGCGGCAGTGGCGGCTTTGGGTAATACAGCTAGCGTGGGCGACATCCGTGACTGGATTATTGCGCAAGGCGGTCCAGGTGTTAGTGGCACCGACATCCTTGCCCTGCCGGAAGATGATTTGCTGATGTTTGACGTAACCATAAAATCAAACGAGAAAGAAGCAACAATTGATGGTTGGGAGTTTGCAGTCCAGCATGTGTTTGGTGAGAGTGGCTTTGGTGCCATTGCCAACTACACCATGGTGGATGGTGATATCGCCTATGACAACCAGAGTTTGAAGGAGCAATTCGCCCTGCTTGGTCTGAGTGACACGGCTAACCTGGTGGGCTTCTATGATAAAAATGGCATTCAGGTGCGTATTGCCTATAACTGGCGCGATACATTCCTGGCTGGCACTGGACATGGTACTGGCAACCCTAACCCTGTTTATGTTGAAGATTATGGCCAGTTTGATATTAACGTGAGCTATGACATTAACGATAACTTTTCTGTTTTTGCTGAAGGCTTGAACGTGACGGATGAATATACTCGTTCGCACGCTCGTACCGAACTGCAGCTCATGAACATGACTCAGTTAGGTCCACGTTACAATATTGGTGCTCGTTATACCTTCTAATTCAGTTATTAAAATAGGATAGTATTTTTAACTTGAAGCCGCTGTTTTTACAGCGGCTTTTTTACTCTACAACTAAAATTATCTGCTTTGAATAATTGCAAAATTCCTTGATATGCAATCTCTAATAACCAGAGATTAATTATTTTGGTAATAAAAATTTTATTCTCTCTGGCTCTTGATAAAACCTGGACTCATTAATGAGCAGCATTATAAAACGCGTTGTGATTGTTGGTGGGGGCTCGGCGGGTTGGCTTACGGCTGGCGTCATTGCTGCTGAACACTTGGCGAATATGGAAATGGGGCTTGAAGTTATAGTAGTTGAGTCGCCCGATATTAAACCTATAGGTGTGGGCGAGGGAACATGGCCATCTATGCGGGCAACACTGCAAAAAATGGGCGTATCGGAAACCGATTTTATTCGGGAGTGTGATGCGAGTTTCAAACAGGGGTCAAAATTTTCCCAATGGACAACAGGAAATGGTGATGAATACTATCATCCATTTACGCTTCCAGCGGGATACAATGAAATCAATTTGGCTGACAAATGGCAATCTTTTCGCGATAAAATATCCTTTGCTGATGCAGTCTGTGCGCAAAGTCACTTGTGTACTCAAGGGCTTGCACCGAAACAAATCTCTACACCGGAATATGCATTCGTCGCTAACTATGGGTATCACCTGGATGCAGGAAAGTTCTCTGTCTTTCTGCAAAAGCATTGCATAGAAAAGTTGGGTGTTAAACACATACTGGCGAATGTTAGTGATGTGAATGCAGATTCTGATGGTTATATAGTCTCGGTTAGCACTCAAGAGAATGGCACTATAACGGGCGACTTATTTATAGATTGCACCGGTTTTGCTGCGTTATTTATTGGTCAGTTTTACAAAATTCCATTCATCAGCAAAAAAAACATTTTGTTTAATGATACTGCGTTGGCTGTTCAAATCCCCTATCGGGAAGAATCCGATGCTATCGCCTCACATACGTTATCCACTGCGCAATCTGCAGGCTGGGTTTGGGACATAGGGCTGCCATCCCGGCGTGGTGGAAATCAGGAAATACATTGCATCGACAACGGGTGCGCGTGAAGCAGAAACAGTTTCCTTGCGAAAAATTAGTATTGATTCAGGTTATAGAAAAGAGTTCTGGCATAAGAACTGTGTGGCTGTTGGGATGGCAGCTGGATTTTTGGAGCCATTAGAAGCATCTGCGCTAGTATTGGTTGAGCTATCGGCAAAGATGATTAGCGAACAAATGCCTGTTGATCGCACAGTAATGAAAAGCGTTGCTAAACGATTTAATGAGAAGTTTACGTATCGCTGGGAGCGTATTGTCGATTTTTTAAAACTGCACTATATATTGACCAAACGAAAAGATTCCTCTTTCTGGCGTGATAATTGTGATAGCTCCTCTATTCCGGATAGTTTACAGGAGCTGGTTTGCCTGTGGCGATCTCGAAGTCCATGGCACTATGATGCAACACAAGCAGAAGAAATGTTCCCCTCGGCAAGCTTTCAATATGTACTGTACGGAATGGGATTTGAGACATCACCTGGAATAACAAAAAAACGATTTGATGATGTCACTGCCGATCGATTATTGATGGAAAATACCGAGAAAGTTAAACAACTATCGAAAAACTTGCCTACTAACCGCGAATTGCTCAATAAAATTAAATCGTATGGTCTTCATAAAATTTAACGAAATAAAGACCATGCTGAAATTATTTAAATGTTGGAGGCTATATGGCCAATCATGTCTTGTTAAATAACATCAGTTTGCTCCAACATTTCCGTTGGAGTTTAGAAATGTTCAGTCTACTTACCCTATTTTTTTCCAAAAAAACAATAACACAGGGGTTTTTAATGCAGTGGCTTTGTTTGGTTTTAAAGAAAATGAAAATCTTTATTTGAATGAAAATGGATGGAATACCAGATATATTCCATTAACCATTGAGCGCCACCCATTTCTTATCGGATTTCAGCAATTTCAAGAGGATGGTATTGCAAAAAAACAAATGGTTATTCATATCGATATGGATAATCCTCGTGTCAATGAAGCTGAAGGTGCAGAACTTTTTATGCCGCACGGCGGAAATACAAACTATCTGGAGCATATCGCATCGGTGTTGGAGGCCATTCATTATGGTTATGAACATAGCGAAGGTTTTATTAATATGCTGCTGGAGTTTGATTTACTTGAATCGTTTTCACTGGATATTCAATTGAACGACGGATCCAATAATCAATTGCAGGGCTTCTACACAATCAATGAGGATAAGCTTGGTGCGTTAAATGGTGATGTGCTGGCAAAGCTGCACAGGCAGGGTTATTTGCAAGCGAT
>JAJQJO010000213.1 GCA_021323495.1 Cellvibrio sp.
ACGCGTTCGACATTCACATCCGGTTCGATACCCTGTGCCTGGATCGAACGGCCATTGGGGGTGTAATAGAGTGCGGTGGTAAGTTTGATGGCGCGGTCGTTGCTGATCGGGATTACCGATTGCACCGAGCCTTTGCCAAAACTGCGGGTACCCATAATCACTGCGCGTTTGTGATCCTGCAGCGCGCCAGCGACAATTTCCGAGGCTGAGGCCGAGCCGTCATTGATCAGCACCACCAGCGGTAGGTTGTTGGTAATGTCACCTGCTTCAGCGTTGTAGCCAATATTGCTATTATCGAGACGACCCTGGGTATAAACCACTTGTCCGCCATCAAGGAACGCATCCACGACCTCCACCGACGCCTGTAAAACGCCGCCGGGGTTGTTGCGCAAATCAAGGATAATGCCTTTTGTGTCTGCGTTTTTCTTGAGCTGTTCGCGCAATTTTTTGGCGACATCCCTACCGGTATCCAGTTGGAATTGGGCGACACGGATATAGAAATAGTCTTGCTCCAGCAAGCGGGTACGCACACTCTGTACCTTGATGATATCGCGCAGCAGATCAAAATCGAGCGGTTGATCCACGCCTTCCCGCATCACGGTTATTTTGATCGGGCTGTTTTTGGGGCCGCGCATCAAATTGACCGCTTTATTAAGATCCATGCCTTTGACCGGTTTGTCATCGATGCGGATAACCACATCGCCGGACAGGATTCCGGCGCGCGCCGATGGGCTGTCATCAATTGGTGTGACCACTTTGACAAAACCCTCATCTAGGCTGACCTCCAGCCCTATTCCGCCAAATTCGCCCGAAGTGCTGGCTTGCAGGTCCGCGAAGGCGTCTTTATCGAGATAGGCGGAGTGCGGATCGAGTTCGGAAATCATGCCCTTGATGGCATATTCCAGCAGCCGGGCATCGTCGATTTCATCGACATAGCCATTGCGTACGTGGTCGTAGACGCGGGTAAAGGTGCGCAATTCTTCGAGCGGTAGCAAACCGGCATCGGTGGTGGGAGCTTTATCGTCGGCAACGCAGCTAGCGGCTAGCACAAGGCTAAGCAGTGCGCTGGCTTTGGCGATGGATTGTGCATTAGACCGGGAAATAAAAGCAGCGCGAAACATAGTGTCTCCGATGACCGCAACAGCTGGAATGTAAAGGTTGGCGCAGGTTGCTGAAGCAACTGGTTAGTGCGCGCACACTAAGCTAAACCAAAAAAAAATGACAGTTGTTGGACAAAATAATTCTGGCAAGGCTGCGCATCTAGCCGCGTGCCAACCAACCACCAGGATCAATGGGTTTACCGTTGTGGCGTATTTCAAAATATAGCCCGGTGTTGGCCTGCCCGCCCGAATTGCCGACGTTGGCGACGGCTTCACCGGCACGCACTGGCTCACCGGCTTTTTTCAGCAAATTCTGGTTGTGCGCGTAAAGGCTTAAATAACCTTCACCATGATCTACGATCACCAGCAAACCGTGGCCACCGAAATAATCAGCAAATACCACACGCCCATGATGGACTGCGATGACCGGGTTGCCCATAGGTGCGGCGATATAGGCCCCGTTCCAGTTCATTTGTCCGGCAATACGTGCGCTGCCGAAACGATGGATCATGCTGCCTTGGGTGGGCCAGGGCAAGCGGCCTTTGCGCAGGGAGAATTTTTCGCCGCCTTTGGGCAGCGGCACATAACCGGGTGAATTGATCGCACCAGTGGTGGCCACACTTTTGGTCACCCGCTCCAGCAGGGCCTGCAAACGGCGGCGGTCTTCGCTGAGTTGTTTGAGTTCCTGGCTTTTGCTTTTGAGTTGGTTATTCACTTTGGCCAGCGCCTGCTGTCGTTCACCGTGAATAGTTTTTAATTGCGTGCGCTGGGCGTCCAGCTCGCTTTGCATAGTGCCTAACTCAAGTGTTTTTTTTTCTATTTCCGGGGTGAGGGCATCAATCCTGGTGATGGTATCCAGATAGGTTTGCATCTTGGCAGTGTGCGCTTCCATAAAATAACTGTGGTATTTCATCACGCGCGATAACTGGTCGGGCGACTCCTGGTTGAGCAGGACTTTTACTTCACTTTGCTCGCCCAGCTTGTAGGCGGCGCGCATTTGCTCGGCGATTTGTGCCTGTTGGTTTTTGCGCGCCTGTTCCAATTGGCTGCGTTCATTTTTTAATTGGTTCAGCTCGTTATTTTGCTCGTTGAGTTGTTGGTTAATTTGGCTGGCTTTTTTTTGTAACTCATTAATCTGGGTTTCGGATTTTTCCACGTCTTTTTGCAAATCCGAGCGCGTTCCCTGCACCTGTTTTAATTCTTTCTGCAGGGCCTCTATTTCCTTTTGCAATTTCGCCATCTCGGCTTTTTCATCGCCATGGGCATGGCCGGCAATGACCAATACCGCGCAGAGCAAACTATTGAGCGCGATAGTTTTGGAAAAGGAAAAGAAACGCTTCATGTTTTTATCTATCTGGATGAGGGAAATTGTTCGGAGTGGAAAGCAAGGTGGAACCGGGATTCCACCTTGCCAGAAATTAACCGAGGGTAATTAAATTTCTACCAGTCATTTCCGCTGGCTGTGGAATACCCATCAAATGCAACATGGTGGGCGCGACATCAGCCAGTGAGCCGCCGGGGGCAATGGTGCCTTTGCGCGCACTGCAGAAAATAAACGGCACGGGCAATGTTGAATGCTGGGTGTGTGGCTGGCCGGTTTCTTCATCGAACATTTCTTCCACGTTGCCATGGTCAGCTGTAATCAAGGCTTCGCCGCCGACTTTTTCCACTGCAGCCAATACGCGGCCGACACAAACATCTACCGCTTCCACCGCTTTGGTGGCTGCTTCCATAATGCCCGAGTGACCGACCATGTCGCAGTTGGCGTAATTGCAAATGATCGCGTCATATTTACCTGACTCAATGGCTTCAACCAACTTGTCAGTCACAATCGGGGCGTTCATTTCCGGTTGCAAATCGTAAGTGGCGACTTGTGGCGAGGGCACCAGGATGCGATCTTCGCCCGGATAGACTACTTCATTGCCGCTGTTAAAAAAGAAGGTTACGTGCGCATATTTTTCGGTTTCGGCGATGCGCAGTTGGGTTTTACCCAGTTGCGATAAATAATCACCAAACGAGTTGGTCAAGTCTTCGGGCGGGAAAGCGATAGGAGCCTTGATGCTGGATGCATATTCGGTGGTTTGTACAAAATGGGCAATGTCCGGATTCATTTCCCGCTCAAATCCGGTAAAGTTTTCTTCGATAAGGGCATTGGTAATTTCGCGTGCGCGATCGGGGCGGAAGTTCATAAAAATTACTGAATCGCCATCATTAATAGTGGCGACTTCTTCGTCCTCGGCACAGATCACGGTTGCTTTTACAAACTCATCATTTTCGCCGCGCTCGTAAGCGGCTTTCAAACCATCGACAGCAGTCAGTGCATCGAATTCGGCATCGCCAGTGACCATCACATCGTAAGCCGCTTTCACGCGATCCCAACGGTTGTCGCGGTCGAGTGCAAAGTAACGGCCCACAATAGACGCGATGCGGCCAGCACCCAATTCCTTGAACAGATCCTGAGCGCGTTGCAGGGATTTTTCTGCACTGCGCGGGGCTGTATCACGGCCATCCAGAAATGCATGCAGGTAAACGTCTTTTGCACCGCGTTGCACCGCCATTTTCATCATCGCGTAGATGTGTTCTTCATGGCTGTGTACGCCGCCTTCGGAGAGCAAGCCAAGGATATGCACGGCTTTACCTGTTGCAATCGCACTATCAATAGCGTTGACATAAACCGGGTTGGTAAAGAAATCGCCATCGCTAATGGCTTTATTGATACGCGTAAAGTTCTGGTAGACCACACGCCCGGCGCCGAGGGTCATATGCCCTACTTCGCTATTGCCCATTTGTCCCTCAGGTAAACCTACTGCCATGCCTGAAGTTTCAATCAGGCTCTTGGGGTTGTTGGCCCAGAGCTTGTCGAACACAGGTTTGTGGGCTGCGGCAATCGCGTTGTATTTGGTTTTTTCTGAATAACCAAAGCCGTCGAGAATCAGTAGGACTACAGGTTTTTTCGCGCTCATAAATGCTTCCATTGTCGGATGAACATGAATCGGTCGATGCCGGCAGCCGCTTGTGGCAACTGGGCTGTACAACCACTGGGTGATGGTTCGGGCGAACGCCCGGGATTGATGGGCATTCTAGCGGGTTGGACGCCCCAACTCTATGTTTAAACAAAAAAGTAGCTATGTATAAACACACTCGACTGGTTAAGGAAACTGGCTAAAGCGTCGACAAATTTGGTCGTGGTGTTGGAACATATGGCGGCTATCGGCTGCAGGCAATCGTGTATACTTCGCCGCCTTATCGCCTGCGCCGGTGCCCGCGCCGGTAGCCCGCGCCGAAAAGTTGCCACGGCTTGCATTGAAATCTACTTTGCATGCCCCCACTTTCGTCCAACTGGCGCAGTTCGGGCGGTCTGAACCTCCTCACAGCAATCACCAAAAGGCAAGTATCGTGGATTTTTTTGCATTCGTTTCCCAGGAGTGGCTGCTGGTCACCACCCTGATTGTGTTGATTTATTTGTACGTATGGCGCGACCGTATCAAGAGTGGCCGTCCGGTATCGCCCCATGAAGTGACCAGACTGGTAAATGAGGGTAATGCTGTGCTGGTGGACTTGCGCGATAACGCGGAATTCAAGGCTGGGCATATCGTCGGTGCGCTGAATATTCCCTACGCCAAACTGAGCAAAGAATCGACCGAAGTCGCCAGCCACAAAGACAAAACCATCATTCTGGTCGATAAGCTCGGGCAACATGCCGGCGCGGTTGGCCGCTTTCTGGGTAAAGAGGGTTTTAACGTGCGCCGTCTGGGTGGCGGTATTGCCGAATGGCAGGCGCAGAACTTGCCTCTCGTGAAAGGCAAGTAAGTTGAACGACAAGTAAGTATTACCAGGTAATTTTTGGAGTTAGTTATGGCGCGCGTGTTGATGTACACCACTGCAGTTTGTCCTTACTGCGTTAACGCCAAGAAGTTATTGGCGCAGAAAGGTGTTGCTGTGGAAGAAGTCCGCGTTGATGGCCAACCGCAATTGCGTCAGGAAATGATGACCAAAAGCGGCCAGCGCACAGTACCGCAAATCTGGATCGGCGACACGCATGTCGGCGGTTTTACCGATCTTTGGGCGCTGGATAAAGCGGGCAAGTTGGATGCACTGCTGGCGCAACCTTAATAGCGCAGTGTGGCCTTTTTATTCTTAAACCAGTCAAGTCGAGTTCACTATGTCAGAACAAAATAACCAACAAGATGCTGGCCAGGCAGCTACTGGCGGCCCGGTCTTTGCGATCCAGCGTATCTATCTGAAAGATATTTCCTTTGAAACCCCTATGGGGCCGGAAGGCTTTACCAAAGCCTACAAGCCCAACATCCAGCAGGATTTGAATATCCAGGCTAACCAGGTCGAAGAAGGCCTGTTTGAAGTGGTGCTGCTGCTGACTATTACCGCCCGCATCGAAGACCGCGCGGTATTCCTGGTGGAAGTGAAGCAAGCCGGTTTGTTTGCGATTTCCGGCATTGAAGGCCCGGCGATCACCCAGCTGATCAATACCGCCTGCCCGCAGATCCTCTTCCCCTACGCGCGCGAAGCGGTTGACAGTATTCTTGGCCGTGGCAGCTTCCCACCCCTGATGCTGGCCCCCATCAACTTTGATGCCGTATTTGTGCAAGCGATTACTGCTGCGCAACAGCAGGCACAGGCGGAAAAACCGGAAGTAGTGAATTAATTCACCCTTGCGTTTTGCCCAAAGGCAACCACTTCGCTGGTTGCCTTTTTTATTGCGCGTAGAAATGAAAGAAAATCTGTCATTGTAATCTCGCCAAAGTTTCGCATAATCAATCCTGCCGCCAGCAGGGAGTAATCCTCATGTTTAACCTTTCCGCCAAAAATGCCCAGCAAACCAGTCACATAGCTGCGATCGACCTCGGCTCCAACAGTTTCCATATGATTGTGGCGCGCTGGGACCATGGCCAGCTCACGTTGCTCGACCGCTTGCGCGAACCCGTGCGGTTAGGGTTTGGCCTTCAGGAAGACCTGAGTCTGAGCGATGACGCCCGCGACCGCGCGCTTGCCTGTCTGGAGCGCTTTGGTGAATGTCTGCGCGGTTATCCTTCACGCAGTGTACGGATCGTTGGTACCAAAACCCTGCGCACTGTGAAAGATTCAAGCCAGTTTCTCGCGGAGGCGGAAAAGCGCCTTGGCCATCCCGTTGAAATTATTTCAGGCGATGAAGAAGCCCGTTTGATTTACCTCGGCGTGGCCAACGATATAGCGCCTGACGATGACAACCGCATAGTGATGGATATCGGCGGTGGCAGTACGGAAGTGATCCTCGGTAAAGGCATGCAGCCACGCCTGAAAGAAAGTTTGAACATGGGATGTATTGCTATCACCAAAAAATTCTTTATGGATGGCAGGGTTAACGAAAAGCTGGTTACCAAGGCGTTGATTGCATGCCTGCAAGAATTGGAGCCGGTGAAAGACGAATTTTTACAGGCAGGTTGGCAGCAGGTCCTGGGTGCGTCGGGTAGTATCAAAGCGGTTGCCAAAGTT
>JAJQJO010000214.1 GCA_021323495.1 Cellvibrio sp.
TCCGGCAGTATGTCGCTGGTTGGACCACGCCCCCACGCCGTTGCGCATAACGAATTTTATCGCGGCCAAATTAAAGGTTATATGTTGCGTCATAAAGTAAAACCGGGCATCACCGGATTGGCGCAAGTGAATGGCTTCCGCGGTGAAACTGAAACGCTTGATAAGATGTCTGGCCGGATTGCCTATGATCTGGAGTACATTCGCAATTGGTCGGTAATCCTGGATATTAAAATTTTGTGGAAAACAATTTTTAAAGGTTTTGTCGGGCAGCATGTCTATTAACAAATTGATGACATATGTAACGCCGGGCATGTTGGTGCCGCTGTGGTTGCTTTGTGCAACCACAGCGGCACAGGATCGTTTTACGTTAGGTCTCGGAGTGCAAGAATATTGGGACAGTAACTTTGCGCGTAATCCTGATGTAGATTCAGAGCATTACACCGTGGCAGTCGCATCACTCGCGGCCAATCATCGATTTAGCAAACAGCAGTTAGCGTTAAATTTAAGTGGCTATCAATACACGTATGATCAGCGTGATGATCTGGATACAGATTTCTATAAGGGCGATGCAAGTTGGCGTAGCGATTGGAGCACCCGGATAAAAACGGCATTAACCTGGAACCACAATGCCTATCAGGTCGATCAGTTGGAATTTACCGGAAACGATGTAGTTGCGCGCGATGACGCCAAAGCCCAATTGACCTTGGGTACGAGTAAACATATCAGTATCACTGCCGGCGTAAGCCAGGCATTGCAAAACCACTCCAACTCCCTCCGCCAAAGTCTTGAATTTGATGAAGAAGAAGCCTTTATCGAAGCGTCTTACCATACGAGCAATGATTCCAGCCTGACTGTTCGCGTACGCGATGGTGAACGTATCTATCCTTATCCTGATCCAAATGAGCCTTTATCGCTGGATTTCGATTACCAACAGCGTGAGCTTGAAGGTGTTTGGGTACCCACGACCAAAACTCGTGTGACCGCTACGGTCGGACGCTTTGAACGTGAGGGCGAAGTCAACGCCGGTGTTGGCACCCAGTCGCTACTGGACGCCAGTTGGGAAATTAGTGAAAAGGTAGAGCTATCGCTTGGTTATAGCCACAGTGAACCGGCAGTCGGGGAGACGTCTGATTCCCCATCAGATATCCGGGGCGGATATCTGATTATGGTGTGGGAGCCTGGCAGCAAATGGTTAATTAGCATGGAAGGGCGTTACACAGAGCAGGAATACATACAACGCGGACTGGAACCAGCACGTGATGAAACGATCATTAGTATCAGTCCGCTTGCTCTCACCTATAGGTTTTCCGAATCATTGGCTGTTCGAATTGACAGCCGTTGGGTCGACCGCCAGTCACCGCTGTTGTATCGCGATTATGATTACGCAATTGCAAACACAGGATTATCTTTCCGTTTTTAATAAAATTTATTAGCAGGGCGGACAATGCTATGGGTAATTTGGCGGTTTCAGTTGGTTATGCTCTTTCTGGTTTAAGGGCCAAAGGAAATGTTAATAAGCATGCTGCGTTAATTATTCCCCCCGCTATTCCCGGCAGTTTGGGTGACGCTGCGATGATTTCTGCGTCAGCCCGAACCTTGCGCAATGCGGGCATGGCAAAAATTGATTTGCTCTATGGCAACAAATGGGAGCTTGATGAGCAAATCGATACACATATCGCTGCCGAGCGTTTTTTTTACAAGCAATCCATATTGCAACAAATGTTGTTAATTGCGCGCTTGCCTGAATATGCAGAATTTTATTTTATTGGTGCGGATGTAATTGATGGTGCTTACAACTCCAATTCGGTGTGTGCACGTTTATCGTTGTTAGCGGAGGCTGCCAAACTGGGGAAAAAAGCCACTCTTTTGGGTGCCAGTTATAATATGCATCCCGAAGCGCAAACAAAAAGCGCACTGCGCAACTTACCGGAATCGGTGACCATTTGCGCGCGTGATCCCGTGTCAAAATTACGCATGGAACAAGCGCTAGATCGCCCAATTCGTCAGGTTGCTGATTTGGCTTTTTTATTACAGCCTCGCGCTGATCATCCAGCAACATTGAATGCAAAAAATTGGATCGCCATTCGCCGTGCAGCGGGCGATCAAATTATTGGCTTGAATGCGAACTATCTGCACGCGGAAAAAGATCCAGAAATTATCAGCGCGCTTAATGTGTTTGTTAAGCGTGTACTACGTCAATCTATATCGATTGTGTTAATACCGCATGACACGCGCTCATTAGTGCCAGATGAAAAATTACTGCAACTGGTCGTTAATGATATTCCTGAGCGAGATCGTGAACGCATTTATGCATTGCCCCCGGTAAGTCCGGGAGTGGTGCGCGCTGTCGCGACAGAATTGGATTTCCTGGTTACCGGAAGGATGCACACTGCAATCCTTGCGTTGAGTGGTACAACACCAACATTTTGTTTTGCTTATCAAGATAAGTTTGAAGGTTTATTGCAATTTTTTAATTTGGTAGATGCCGGGTTATTGTCATCGCCCAAGGAGTTATCCGCTTATCCAGAAGCTATTGCCGATAAATTTTTACAACTCTTACCTGAACAAACGAATATGCGCGCGAAAATTAATGAGCATCTCCCCAACGTCATTTCACTGGCAGAAAAGAATTTTATATAGGTAGTTTTCAGCTTTATCATTTTCTGCTCACACTCATGCCAACCTTAATAATTGCAATAATTTATTGATGATTGGCTTGGCTTTGCCTGGCGCCAGCGCCGCGCTTTCACCGAGGAAGTGTTTGGTTTCCTGGCGGAAAATACATGACATAATGGCGATATAACTCAGTGCACCTAGACCCGTCAGTAATAACAGACGCACACCTAGTGTGAGGTCAGCGGGTAGGTTGTATTTGGCAAGTAAAACGACACCCAGCATTATTAGTGAAGCCGCAAAAGTTGGTGCAACTGTGCGCAGTTGCTGGCCAATGCTCACCTCGAACACCTGTCTGAAAAAATACATATTGAAGAAAACACTGAGATACGAGCGCACTGCAAAACCGGCAGCGGCAGCGGCCACCCCATATGGCACTAGCAGGAAGCCGAGCAAGCAATTCAGCGCAAAAGTAATGCTGGCCAGTACCATCACCCGTTGTGAATGGCCATTGGCAGTCAGGGCCGCATTGACTTGATAGACAATAACCAACGGCGCTATACCCAACGCCAGCAACGTCATTATTTGACCGCTTTGTTCCCATTTATCGGTAAAAGCGAGAATGATAAATTCTGGCCCCAAGGCCGCAGCACCAAAAAAAATCGGGAAGGTAAAGTAGGCACTCATGCGCATCACCCGTAAAGTGCCTTGGGCGCGTTGTTCGCGCTCGGTCATGCGCGCCAAGGCCGGCAGCAAAGTCTGTTCAAAAGGTTTAAGCACAATCTCCTGCAGGATAAACAATGCGCGCCCCCCGACCCGGAAGAAACCTAGCGCGGCAGGTCCCAGCAGCAATCCAACCAGCATTTCGTAAACCTTGGAAGCAAAGTTGCTGATCATTTGCGCCAGCGTCAAAGGCGTGGAAAAAGCTAAAATGGCACGGGCGTGGAGCAATGAAAATTGCAGCCTGGGCTGCCAGCGGGCGCTTTTCAAGGTCACCAATGTGACCACGACCTGGTTGAGTAATTGCTGCCATACCAGCGCCCAAACACCGTAACCCTGGAACGCTAATATTACTCCCACGATACCAGCGAGTAGGCTACCTACAACCGTGCGTAGAGCAATCGCGCGGAAATTAAATTCGCGTTTGAGTTTGCCTTCATGTACTGCTTTTACTCCTTCCAGTAAAAATATAATCGCCAGAACTTGTACCAGCAGTTCTGCCCGCGCGTCGTAGTAATGCGCGATCACGGGCGCTGCAATAAAAAACACCAGCACTGTCACCAGCATGGCTAGCACCAGATTGACGTAAAAACAGGTCGAGGCGTAGCTTTCGTCCCACTCGGGATGCCGCACTATTGCTTGGGGGGGGCCAGCATTAACTATTATTTTGCCGAGCTCCACCACTATCAAAACAAAGGCCACCAGACCTATTTCCTCGGGTGTCAGCAGACGCGAGAGGATAATAAAAATCACAAAACTGATCAGACTGTTGCCGCTCGCGGCAGCACTCATCCAAAGGGTACTTTTGCCAAAACTTTGTTTCAGACTCATAGGTTACTTTCGTTGGTTGCTATCGTTTGCTATGGACGTGTCTAGTTGCCTGGGTTAGCGCGAGTTGCCGGTCTCCGGGGTTCTGCAGGTTTGCCTGGTTGTGCTGTGAGCTGACGATACAAGTCCAGGGTACTGGCGGCGAGTTTGTCCCAGTCGTAATCATCGAGCGGGCAGACCGGCTGGCGGGTACTGTGTTCCAGTGCGGCTAGCGCATGTTGCAGGCATTCGGGGGTCAAGTTTCCGGCATAACCGTAAATCCATTGTAAGCCGAGGTTTTTTTGCAGATCGATAATTGCACCCATATGTGGTGCTATTACTGGACGGTTGTAGGAAAGTGCCAACAGCAGGGCGCCCGAGTTGAGGATAGCTTTGTAGGGCAGGATTACTACATCGGCCGCGCTCATATAAACGTTCAGTTCGCTGTCGGGGATAAAGCGCAAAAACAGACGGGTATTGGTATCTTTGAGTGCTTCCAGTTCCGCGCGTAAATCATCGCTGTCGGGTGTACCTGCGATGACTAATTGATATCCGCCGAGCTTGGCCTCGTTAAATGCCTGCATCAGACCGGGAATGTTTTTATAGGGTTTGATCATGCCCACAAATAGCAATACTTTTTTATGGGTGTTCAATCCCAATAATTGTTTCGCGGCTAATTGTGTTATTTCCGGAGGATAGCAACTGCGATAGTGTCCATGGGGAATGATTGCGTGATGGATGTTTTCTGGAGGTTGATAACGCTGGTAAAAAGCGTTTTTGTTGGCCTCGCTCATAAAGATAAAACCATCGCAGCGGCGGATGAACCAGCTCATAAACCACTGGGATAAGCGCGGGCGAATTGCATCGTGAGGGGCGGTGTTGTGTACCGTCCACACCAGCTTACTGCCTTTGAGTTTGAGCAGGCAAACCATGCCTGCCAACAGCAATATGCGCTGCCAGGTTTTCGCAAGACCCTTTTGGTTGATGTAGCCATCGGGCCAGTGAAAATGTACCAGGTCTGCCGGTTCCTGCAGGGCTTTGGCATGACGGTATTCACCTACCGCAACTCCCAATTTTTGTAGTTCGCGGTAAAGCAAAGCATTGTAGGGATTGACCTTTTCGTTACTGAACGCGGGAGCGGCGAGAATACGCATAACGTTAACCTTTGCTGGAGCCGATATCGGTGCGCTTGCCAGTGCGGAGGCAGAGAGCGAGGAACAAGGCGATGTCCAGGGTATAGCGGCGCGCGAGGCGGGCTGGCTCCAGACACAGGCGGTAAAGCCACTCCAATCGCACTCGTCTAATCCATTCGGGCGCGCGCGGTTTATCACCGGCGAGGAAATCGAGTAACGCACCTACTCCAAATAACAAATCTACGTTCAAGTGTTGACGCTGCTGCAATATCCAACGTTCCTGTAGCGGATTACCCATGGCGACCAACAATATATTGGCGCCGCTGGCATTGATTCGCTCAATCAGCGCATCGGTATCATGGCCTTGGCTATAACCATCGCTGACGCCTACCACATTGACACCAGATTCGGTGCGCAGATTATGTGCCGCACGCAGGGCAATACCGGGTTTGCCACCGAACAGGTACACCCGTCCCTGTTGCTGGATACTATGTAAAAATGCCGGGATAAAATCTGTACCGTTAAGGTTTTGCGGGAAGCGGGTGCGGTGCACCAGCCAGGTCCCTATATCCACCCCGATACCATCGTTAATGATTAGTGTGTCTTGCGCCATTTCCTCCTGTAACCCTTGGCATTGCACAATAAAATTGGTGTTGGCGAAAAACAGTGCGGTCTGCTCGCCCAGCTCAAGCCGGCGTTGCAATTGCTGTTCAAGTCCGTCGCCGGTAGTGCGCAACAGCTTGAAACCGCCAAGGGCGAGGCTTTCTTCCTGACGCAGGTTCATACCACCAACTCCGTATCGGCAAAGGCATTGGGAGTAAGCATCCGCTCTGCTACTTGCTCCCAATTGAGCACTTGCTGGTTACGGATCGGCTGTTCAGGATTGAGCGCGCGACCAATTGCCTGGGCAATGGATTCTTCATCGCCCAACTCATAACCAAAGCGGTTGCTGTAATCTGCAGCGATAAAGTGCGGGCAGATTGCCGGTACTCCGAAAAACGCATATTGGATCAGCTTCATCGAGGTATCGCGCAGGTATACCGGCAGGTTGACGCTGGAATAAGGTGCAATCCCCAATTGTGCGTGTTTGATATAGGGTAGGGTTTGGGCAAAAGGCATCTCTCCGTAAAGATGCACATTGGGCCCATAATCCGGGTGGCGAGGATGCGCCGAACCTATCACATGGAATTGGATGTCAGGAAAGCGGCGTGACGCAAGTACAAAAAAGTGTGGATCAAACAACATCGAGCCAACAGACACTGCATGTATCCCTTCACCGTAGGGGGAGGGATCAGCCTGCTC
>JAJQJO010000215.1 GCA_021323495.1 Cellvibrio sp.
AGCAGTGGCTCATGGTACGCACACGCCGGTTTGAGTTTGAGTGGTTTCAACCAAAAATCCGATTATTATGCAAACCTGGGTTATACCCGTACCGGCTGGTGGTACTGTGGCTCGGTTTATACCGGCATCTGGAGAAAGTAATTCAATACGAGTGCTTATTTGATTGAAACCAAAAGCCCTGCAATGCAGGGCTTTTGTCCGTTAGAAAATCCTGCTTTTAGTGCCTTGGGCCAGTAGCGGTCGTCCTGAAATATTTTCCTTTTTGTTATAGGGAATAGTGGACTTGACGTTCGCTGAGCTGGTGGATGACCAGCTGGACGAATTTACTTGCACTTGCGCTGAGCTAGCGGCGCTGTGACTACTGCTTTGCAGGGTACCGGCTGGATGGTCGTTCCCGGTGGACGCACCACAACCGGCAAGCACCAGGGTCAACAAGAGTATATGGACAGTATAAAACAGGGTTTCGTTGGACATATGTGCATCACTTTTATGAGCCGTTGGATTTATTGTTTTGCTGCAAAAAGCCTAATCCCTTCAAATAATTAAGGCTCTTAAAGGATTCTTAATAAGTATTAATTTCGCTTTGGGCGATCAACCGGTACCGGTGCTGGACAACCAGGGTGCGAAATATTAAGGTCGCGGAGTTTTTTGGATCAGTGAGCAGTGTATGTCCGAACGTGTGTATCAACCCCGGTCTGGTGCGAGTGAGTTTTTTTTAGGCGAGTGGCACTTGTGCGTGCACACCAACAGCCTGCAGCGTGGCGACACCAGGGTTGAGTTGGAAAACCGTTTGGTAATGTTGCTGTTATTTTTTATCGACCACCAGGGCGAGGTGTTGGATAAGGAGCGCATTATCAAAACCATCTGGCCGGGCAAGGTCGTCAACGACGATAGCCTCGCTGTTGCCATTAGCCATTTGCGCAAAGCCCTGGGCGATAATTCGCGCGCACCCGCTTACATTAAAACCATTCCTGGTGTTGGCTATCAATTAATTGCTAACGCCAAGCCCTTTTCAGTCGACAAGATTGAGGCATTGCATACAATTTCATCTGCTCCAGCTGTGGCGAAAAAAAGCAGACATTTTGAACAGTTTGTCTGGTTGTTCCTGTTTTTTATGGCGGCGGCGGTGATTGTCTGGTTTGTACAGAAATCTTTACAGCAAGTCGCAAATGTTCCAGCAATAGATCCAATTACCAAACAATCTGCATCGCCACTGGATGAGATAGCGCTAGGCAATTTTGTTCAGGCACAAACCCAAATTGCGGGCTGGGAGCCAGAGCAATATAAACAGGCAATCCAAACCCTGCGCGATATCTTGTTGCAGCATCCCGGTTTTGCACCGGCTTACGCGAGCATGGCAGAAGGCAAAATAAAATTGCTGCAAGATCAATTGGCGATCAATGAAAATTGCGCTGAGGTTTTGGGGCTGCTCGATAAAGCCATTGCGCTGGACCAGCAACAGGCTTCCGCCTGGTTATTGCGCGGCAATACGTTGTTCTGGTGCAAACGTGATTACGCAGAAGCCGAACACAGCTATCAACAGGCGATCCAATTAAATGCCAATAATGACCAGGCGCCGATGCAGTATGCGCAATTATTATTGGCGCAAGGGCGTTTTGCAGCATCCTTGCAGCAAGTGGATCGCGCGCGCCAATTAAATCCATTGAATTATTCTGTGCCGACGGTAGTGTGGATTTACCAGATGCAAAAACGTGATGATCTGGCATTGCAGGAATTGCAGCGCATCACCACTACTGAACCGGATAATCGCTATACCCATATTTCGGCCCAACGGGTTTACGAGCGTTTGGGGCGTTCGCAAGAATCATTCGACCATTTGTTGTGGTTAATGCGTGGTGCAGGGTATTCAGCAGATGATCTGCAGCAAGCTCAAACTGCATTTGCCCGTGCCGGTTTGCCAGGCGTGAACAGCTGGTTGCTTGCGCGCAAAGACGGCGTGGATTTGGGGCAGTACACACCGCCATTATCCTGGGCGCGTTATGCCCTGGCAGCGGGGGAATTGGCAGTGGCAATGGATTATATCGAACAAGCATTTGCAGCGCGCCAATCACCATTGCTCTGGGCCAGTGTTGATCCCGCCTACGATCCATTGCGTTCCGATCCCCGTTTCCAGATGCTAATTGCCCACTTGCAACAACCGGAAAGCCCTGTCACATCAGCGCCTTAAGCTTTCTTTAAACTCCTTCATTAACGCTTATCCCCAACTGCTTTTATGCTCCCTGGTGAACAATAACCACGGAGGCTTTACGATGAAAAAAACATCAATGTTGATGTGTGCGTTACTTTTAGGCTGCGGTATTTCAACTGCTAACCAGGCGGATGTTGGTAATCGCCACAGCGATAAACCCAAACAATTAAAAGTGGACTGGCAGTATTCACTTTATTCGCAGGTATCTGCATCACCCGTTGTTGCCGGTGAACAATTATTAGTGGCAGCGGAGAATGGCAATCTCTATTCATTTAACCTGGCCGACCGGAAATTCAATTGGCTCTATCACACCGAGGCAGGAATTGCTTCAACCCCGGCGGCGGTGGATGGGCGCATTTATTTTTTAAGCCGCGATGGATTTTTTTATGCGCTCGAACAAGCGACGGGTAAACGTCTCTGGCGTTTTGCTACCGGAGGGGAAGCGCGTTTTGCAGCGATCGGTGGTTATGGTTTGCCTGCGGATATGGGGCCAGTACCTGAACCCTGGGATTTTTATCTATCATCACCGCTGGTGCACAATGGCAAAATTTATTTTGGTAGTAGCGATCACCATCTTTACGCGTTGGATGCACTCAGCGGTGAGTTGATCTGGTCATTTGATGCGGGTGATTCGATCCATTCATCACCGGTTTACGCCAACAATAAAATTTTCTTTGGTACCTGGGGCACGCGGCTTTACGCAGTGGATGCCGAGACCGGTATGGAAGCCTGGCATTTCCAGGGCGGCACAGACCGGGAATACAGCGTGATGCAAGGTATAACCGCCGCACCTGCGGTAGATGGTAATGCGGTTTATATCGGCGCGCGCGATGGGTTTGTATATGCCTTGCGCCAAACCGATGGCGCCAGTCTCTGGCGTTATGATGCGGCGGGTAGTTGGGTGTTGTCGACCGCTGCAATCGACGAAAAAAATATCTATATCGGTACCTCTGACACGGGATTATTTTTAGCACTTGATAAAAAAACCGGTGCCGAAAAATATCGTGCAGATACCCGTTTGTGGACTTACGCATCGCCCTTGTTAGTGCAAAACCGCTACGCATTCGTAGGGACTATGGCGGGCGAGCTGTACGGTTTTGATAAAAATACCGGTAAAAAATTATGGTATTACCAAACCGCGGAAGGCAGGGCTGATATCAACGATATAGTGGATGGAAAAACCGGCAAGCTGCGCGGCGAAAAAATCTTCGCTGTCGATAAACAAACCCAGGCTGGCGTGGAAGAAGTTAAAGCATTGGGAGCATTTGTCGCATCACCTGTTTGGGTTGATAACCAGTTGATTGCGGTAAGTGCGACAGGGGAGGTATTGCTATTTGATTTTGACAACCTCAAAAATAAATAGGTACTCGTAAAAAAAGCCCTCGCCCCAAGCGTTGCTTGGGAGCGAGAAAGTTATGCTTTTAATTGCTGCACTGCGATAACTTTTAACCGCCGGACTTTCCCTTGTGGTACAGGCCAATCAATATTACCGCCAATTCGTAGGCCAATTAATGCGCTACCCACGGGCGATAAAATTGATATTTTCATCTGGTCTACATTCGCTTCATGTGGATAAACCAAACTGATTGTTTTTTCTTCATCTGAATCCAGATCAATAAAGGTAACCCTTGAGCCCATGGCGACGGCATCTATAGGAAGCCCTTTATCTTGTACTATCTCGGCGCGACCAAGTTCGATGTCGAGTGCTTCGGTCGCAGGTGAATCATGTTGCTCAATTAATTTTATCAGCTGTGAATAATCTGATTTTGAAACGATAAGGGAACTTTCTCTTTTTGTGCGCACGGCTTTTTCTCCAAAAGAATACGATGGGACAGCCGCTATGGCTAATCCAATATGGAATAATCAATATCTAAATGGTTTTTGTGGTCGGGCGATTAAGCGATAAAAAACTTAATCGCCAAAAACGACAAAGGCGCGAATGGAATTGCATTCCTGCGCAGGAGGGGGAGTAATGGAAAAAGAGAGGTTTGGAAAAATATTCATGGCCAAACCATAACACTTGGCTTGTTTATTTTGCAAGCCTGGTATGAATGAACAATAAAGCGTCCGTAAGAATAACGAGCTCGGTAAGAATAACGAGCTCGGTAAGAATAACGAGCTCGGTAAGAATAACGAGCTAGGTAAGAATAAATAGTTACGCACGTCTTTCTGGTTATATACTCTACGCAACGCAAAAATATCTGGATGCTTGTACGGCTGGAACACAATGCTCACATCTGAACAAATTCTTGAATTCAAAAAAAATGGCTATTTGGTATTGCCTGGCTTTGCTGCGCCACAATTTTGCGCTGCCGTGGTTGCTTTTGTAAAAAGTGAGTTGGAACAGCAGGCCATGCCCATTGAGTTTGAAGCTGATGTCCGGTATCCCGGTGCACCCGCATCGCGCTCTGCTGAAGGTGGTGCGACCGCGCGGCGGCTGTTAATGGCAGCGCAGCGCCATCCGATGCTGCGCGATTGGGCTACCGGCGAGCCGCTCAAGGGTATCCTGCAGCAATTGCTGGGTGCAGATGTGCGCTTATCGCAAGCCCACCATAATTGCATCATGACTAAACAACCGGCGTTTTCCAGTGTGACTGGCTGGCATCGCGACAGCCGCTACTGGAATTTTGCGCGCCCTGATCTGGTCTCTGCCTGGTTGGCGTTGGGTGATGAGCAACCTGAAAACGGCTGCCTCCATGTGTTGCCCGGTTCCCATCACTGGGCAATAGCGGCTGACCAGCTGGATGCAAGCCAGTTCTTGCGTGCGGATATCGATGGCAATAAATCCTTGCTTGAGCAAACAACGGCGGTCCCGCTGCGGCAGGGCGATTTACTGTTATTCCACAGCAATCTTTTCCATGCCGCTGGCCGCAATGCCACCAATCGCACCAAGTTTTCAATGGTGTTTACTTACCGGTCCGGCGACAACCTGCCAATTCCCGGTTCCCGTTCCAGCTCACAAGACGAAATCCTGCTATAAAAATCAGGCCATGTCAGAGCCTTAATTTTTTGGGATAGATCGATTGTCGCCCCGTTCTCTTGTCTAAAGTTATTATTTATCGTATAAATAAGATGTGAGGTCCAGCTTTCCTCATACTGCGTCTATTCGCCCGTCCGGGCGGCGAGATATTTGAGCGAAACTCTTAATAAAAATAACGGTGAACATCATGAAACTAAAGAAATGGGCGTTATCCGCCTGTATTGCAGCTGCTTTTGTTTTTCCCGCAGGTTTCAGTAGTGCGGCACCCGTTAAAGGGGCTGATGTGAGTTGGATGTCGGAAATCGAGGCCAACGGTATCAGTTTTTACAACCGCAGCGGCGTAAGGAAGGACATCCTGGCGATTATGAAAGAGCAGGGCATGACTGCTGTGCGGTTGCGTGTGTGGGTCAACCCTGCCGATGGCTGGTACAGCGGAACGCAGGATGTAGTGGCCAAAGCCAGGCGCGCCAAAGCGGCCGGTATGAAAGTGATGATCGATTTCCACTACAGCGATAGCTGGGCCGATCCGGGCAAGCAAACCAAACCCGCTGCCTGGAGCAATTACAGCTTCCAGCAATTAATGGATGCGGTATGGAACTCTACGATCTATACCTTGCAAGCAGTGAAAGACGCAGGCGTGACAGTGGATTGGGTACAAGTCGGCAACGAGACCAATAACGGCATGCTCTGGGACGATGGCAAGGCATCGGTCAATATGAAAAATTACGCCTGGCTCACCAATACTGGCTACAACGCCGCGAAATCGATTTATCCGAATAGCAAAGTTGTTGTGCATTTGGCCAACTGCCATGACAACGCCAACTTCCGCTGGATTTTTGATGGCTTGCGCGCAAACGGCGGGAAGTTTGATGTGATAGGTGCTTCCTCTTATCCGCTGCACGCAACGGGTTATACATGGCAAAACGCCAATAAGGCATGTTTAAATAATTTGAACGATATGGTTTCGCGCTATGCAGTACCGGTAATGATCGCTGAAATTGGCGTGCCCTGGGATCACTCGCAAGCGCAAACAATTGTGAAGGACATGATTACCAAAGTAGGGCAAGTGAACGGTAGCAAAGGCCTGGCGATTTTTTATTGGGAGCCGGAAGCGCGCCCGGGCTGGAAAGGCTATACGCTCGGTGCTATGGATAATAACGGTAGGGCCACTGCGGTATGGGATGCATTTAAGTAAATTCCAGGCGCCACTTTTTCCGCAATCGAAACTTTTAATTATTAACACCAAGAACCGCACAGGGTTTCCTGAGCGGTTTTTTTTGTTATGAAGCAAAAAAAACTCCCGATTAATTGTGCCTGATTTCCGCTGGTGCAAAACCGCGCGATAGTTTTTAATAAGGCCTCATACCGGTAGCAAGT
>JAJQJO010000216.1 GCA_021323495.1 Cellvibrio sp.
GTGTAGCTAATTGCCTGGCCATTGATATAAAGACGGTTATCACGCATCGCAATTGTATCGCCGGGGATACCGATGACGCGTTTGACCAGGCGTTTGTCAGCCGCTTTGGAATCGAACACGGCGATATCGCCACGCTCGGGATCTGCAATTTTATAAAGTGAAATATGGGTGAAAGGGACGCGCAGGTCGTAAGCCATCTTGTTCAGGCCTATGCGGTCGCCCTCAACCAGGGTGGGTTTCATAGAGCCACTGGGGACATCGTTCCAGTCGGCAATGGCGCTACGGAAACAGAACATGAGGGCCAGAAATAATAAGAGCGAACGGTTTTCCATCCAAAAATTTTTCATTGGTTCTCCCTCGGGTTGATCTAGGCTGAGTAATACACAAAAATGCGCAGCCTCTATGACACTGGGGTCACAGGCAAGTTCACAGGTTAGATTGATGCGAATACTGAATCATTTACGTGGCGTGCTAGTCACGGCCATTTTTTCGATCACCATTTGTATGGTCGCCATAGTGGTTGTGCCGTTTGCGATGGTTAAGTTATTGATACCTCTGCCTGCATAATCGGCTCTTGGATGGAGTGTCTAACCTGTGGATTATCTTCAATACATGGCAACAAACCTACACTCTCCCTACCCAGGTTGAAGTGCAAGGTCTTCGGGATTTGAGCCGTGCTGAATGGTACATGTTGATCGCCAACCATCAGTCCTGGGTGGATATCCTGATTCTGGTGCGTGCCTTTAATGCGCGAATCCCCGGGGTGAAATTTTTTTTCAAACAGAGTTTGCTGTGGGTTCCGGTGCTCGGGCTGGCGCTCTGGGGATTGGACTTTCCCCATATGCGGCGCTATTCAAAAGCCAAATTAGAACGCCATCCGGAATTGAAAGGTAAGGACGTGGAGCAAACCCGCAAGGCCTGCGAGCGCTTCCGCCATCACCCGGTGACGATTATTAACTTCCTTGAAGGCACGCGTTTTACCCCAGCTAAACAAGCCCGGCAAAATTCTCCGTATCGCCATTTATTAATGCCCAAGGCGGGAGGCCTGGCGTTTACCCTGGGGGCGATGAATGGCCAATTGCATCGTATGCTGGATGTCACTATCCATTACCCGGAGGGGATTCCCACCTATTGGGATTACGCTTGCGGACGGGTAAAACGGATTCAGGTGCATATTCGCCAGCTTCCGATACCGCCGGAATTAATCGGCGATTACCCGGAGGATGCCAGGTTTCGTGTGAATTTCCAGCAATGGGTTAACCAGCTCTGGCAGCATAAAGATGACCTGATCGAGTCGATGAAGTCCTCCGGAAAAAAATTAAGCTAGGAAAGTCAGTGTGCTAGACGTTATCCTAGTTACGGAACTTGTTCACAGGGACAAATTCACACGACGACGTAAGTCCGTAAACATCGACAGGAGGGCCGCATGTTCTACACGCTGAATGATCTCTTTGCCAAATTAGGTCTACCCAACTCTCCCGCTGCGATTGATGCTTTTATCAAAAAGCATAACCCCCTACCGCAAGCCGAGCCCTTAGCTGGCGCTCCCTTTTGGACTGCCGAACAAGCGGCATTCCTGCGTGAAGCTCGCCAAGAGCACTCCGATTGGGCTGAAGTTGTGGATGAGCTTAACTGCTTATTGCGCGACTGACCCACCTCCGCTCCCCATGCTAACGACCGGCCTTTGCGCCGGTCGTTTTCATTTGGCAGGCAGCATTTCTATGTTATGGTTCGACCTTCCTAACTAGAGGTAACAGGGTTTTTTTATGTATAAATTGACTTTTGCGCTGGTGTTGACTGCATTTACCACTGCTGTTTTGGCTGAAGATGAAAAGCGACCTTGGGACATAGACGTTGGTTTGGGCGCAATAGCCACTTCCGGCAATACAGAAACCACCAGCCTTCAATTCAAGCTGGATGCCAAACAAAATCTGAAAAAGTGGGAGAACCAATACATTTTTAATTCGCTCTTTAAAGAAGATGAAGTCGAACAGGATGATGGCACTACCAGCACGGAGAAAACTGCGGAAAAGTATTTTGGCTCAGCAAAGTTTGCGTATTTATTGGGTGTTGAAAAATCCTATATGTTTGGTTTTGGTTCCTATACCGATGACCAATTTGGAGCCTATCGCACTTATGCTACGGTTGCGCTGGGTTATGGTAATTGGCTCTATTCCGGCCCGGTGCTCAACTGGTTTGTGGAAGCGGGTCCCGGTTATTTTGAAGGCGAAAAGGTCATCGGCAGCGGTGACGATACCATCCCCGATAGCATCAGCGACGAAAGTGGCGCAATGTTTCGCGCAGCTACGGCGTTGGAATGGAAAATCACCAGTAATGCAGAATTCAAACAAACTGTGAGTGTAGAGGCTGGTGCAGATAATACCCGTACCGTCAGTGAAACCTCGCTTTCTGCATCTATTACTGACAGTTTGGAAATGAAAGTGGGTTTTGAAATTGCCAACGATACCGATGTCGCACCGGGCAAAGAAAAAACCGATACCACTACCTATGTGAATTTGGTTTACAACTTTTAACCACTTCAGGGTTATAGCGGGATGCCACTTGGGATATTTATCCTTAGGTGCTTTGCGCTATACCCTTTATAATTTGTGTCGCTGTTCTTTTATTGCAGGTTTTCCTGCCCTAACTGTTTTTAAAACCATATGGCCTCACCTCATTTCTCACGTGCATTACTGGCTCCCCGCCATTGGCCTACCTGGTTGGGCGTGGGTGCCTGGTTTTTAATTGCACAATTACCTTACCGCGTGCAACTGGCAATGGCTCGTGGCCTTAGCCCTCTATTGCGCACGAATAAAAAACGCCTGCATCAGGCACAAACCAACATACGTTTATGTTTTCCCGACCTGACTGATGCCGAGCGTGAAATTTTATTGCAAGAAAATTTGTTTTCTACAGCGATGGCCGCGTTTGAAACTGGCATTGCCTGGTTCTGGCCCAAGTCACGGCTGCGTAAATTATTTACCATTACCGGGGTAGAGCATGTTGAACATGCGCAGGCAGAGGGGCAGGGCGCGTTGTTGCTCAGTTTGCATTTCACTACCCTCGATATCGGCAGCGCTATGCTGGGCCAGCATGTGAATTACGATGGAATGTATCGTCCCCATGCCAATGCTGTATACGATTATCTGCAAAAGATACGACGCGAAGCTTATTGCAAGGGAGGTATGGCATTCAGCCGCGACAATGTGCGCGCAATGGTTAGCCAGCTACGTAAAGGCCGCATGATCTGGTATGCGCCGGACCGCGATTTGGGTGAAAAAATGTCAGTGTTCGTGCCTTTTTTTGGTGTGCAAACCGCCACTGTAACGGCGACTGGCCAGTTTGCACGTATGGGGCGGGCAAAAATAATTCCGTTTACCCAGCGTCGTTTGGATGATGGCAGTGGCTATGCGGTGACTATCCATCCACCATTTGAACATTATCCGACCGGTGATGACATTGCCGATGCGCGTCGCGTCAATGAATTTATGGAGCAGGAAATTTTAAAATGTCCCAGTCAATATTTTTGGGCGCAACCACGTTTTAAAACTCGTCCGGCAGGCGAACCCTCAGTTTATTGATTGTCCATTTTTTATTTCACGGGCTTGTCGGAAAAGTGGACTTGCCCGTTTTCATCTGTCCAGCGATAAATAGTGGCTGCTGGTTTTGTATCCCCTTCATCGATATCTTTGTTCGCTGAATTATCTGATGCTGTGCCTGCCGCTGCATCGCTAATATCCTGTACCTGATATTGCCCCATGCCGTTTGCAGGCACTGTCTCGCTGTTAAAAATTATTTCAGTAAGCTGGTTTAATTTCGGATTCATCATTAATGGCAATTTGTTAGCGGCATTTAATTGTTGCTGGAATTCCGGATCGCTAATAATGGCGATTACCCGAGGGTCGTGTTTAATAGTTTGCACACGGTTCCATGCTTCTACCATTTTTTCTGCAGCGGCTTGCGCACCGGCCTCACTTTTTACATCTGATTGCGACAATAATGCTTGCACACTGGGGTTATTCATCAAATCCTGAAAGCCGGGATCGCGCAGCAAGGCATTGGTATCGCCAGTGGTGAGAATGGATTGGATTTTTTCGTCTGCCATCAGGTTTTTCATCTGACCATTATTGGCGACCTGTTGCACATGGGTAAGCATACTTTGCGGATTTTCGACAAAAGCCTTGGTGATCTGAGTAGTAGTTTTATCATCCAGCGCCAAATCAACCGCTGTAGCAGCAGCATTGCCCATTAATTTTTTTGCGCTTGCTTCGATAAAGGAATCATTGCGTTTGTCCAGATCGCGCAAGTCGGGTACACCGGTTGCCGGGGAGCGTTCATGGTTATCCGGATTATTTACAGTGGATATCATGTCCGCCTGTTGGTGGGGCTCCGGTTGTGCTCTTGGTGTAAGTATCAGGCCTATTACGTAGACAACCAGTAATCCTGCCAGGGCACCCATTAATACCCCTACACTGGCGCCTCCCATTTTTGAGCTGACTTGTGTTGCATCTGTTTCAGGAACTAATTTTGATAGTAAGTTGAGGAGCAGGCTAACTAAAAAACTCACCAGCAAGAAAATTGCGCTACCAGCGATAAAATAAACAATCAACCCATCCAGCGATGTGTGTTGCATCAAGAGTTTTGCAACAGGCTTGGTGAATAGGATGGCTGCCGGGTAAGCGACAATCCATCCAAGTATGCGAGTAATCGAGCCAATAAATCCTTTTTGGTAACCACGCCAGGTAAAAAACGCGAGTAAGGCGAAAAACACAATGCTGGTAATATGCATTATTTTGTTCCTTCTTATTTAATGTCTTGTGGTTTTTTATAGTTGCAAATACAGATTTTTTTGGATCTCGCGTGTAAACCCGGTAGGTACTTCTGCGATACGCGCATACTTTTCCCACTGGCTGACAACATCAAGGCAATGATCAATTATTTTCTTTGCTTCCCTGGTGAAATTGCTTAGCAATTTAGCTGCACCTAACACATCTTCACGCGTAAAGTTTTCGCGTTTACCATTGAGACTTAATTGATGTGAATTTACCCAAGGTGAGCCCGGTTTGTAACTGTATGCTACGTCAAACGCTGGTGCGAGCTGCCATTGCGCGTGTGGGCCGGGTAAAATAAAACCAAAATTTTTACTGTGGTCATCATGGTTGCGCGCAACAATGTTGAATACCATGCGGCGATAAATTTCTATTGCTTCGGAGCGGGTCAAGCGTAATTGACGCGCAACGGAAAATAATTGTTCGTAACTATAATGGCCCGGCATTTTGAAATCGGCATGGTCCATTGCACAAAGTGATTGATAATGTAATTTGTGATTGCCGACTCGATCAAATCGCTGCGTTAAAAAGTGTGCGCGCTTGTTATCGATTAATAGTTCGCAGGGCATCATCGTAATGCCAACGTCCTTTGCCATTAAATAATAGGCATATTCCATCCGTCCAAAACCCTGCGGATCGCCAAAAGTTTCGCGATTGCTTCCTTGCTCCACAATGCCATCAAATTTCAATAGATAGTGTTCAAATCCTTCCGGGGCAGCTACCTGGCCAGAGCGAATTTCGGTCCGTTTTTTATTGATTGCCACCAATGCTTTTGCGCGCGCGCCCCCTGCCGATGTGCCGACTTGTAAAATTGCTGTCAGGTCATCACTGCCCGGGTTGTGCAATTGGCTGCTTATCCCTGCGCGTTGGTTCAACACTTGTTGCGCCATACTGATCAATGAATCGAGTTCAAGCTTATTATTTCCCATCTGGGCCTGGCGCAGGGCAGGGGCGTATTCCAGCGCGCCCATCCCACGTTTACCGCTATAAAGTAGTCGCTCCAGTGGATTAAAACTTTGTGGGTCGCGCCCATTGCGTGCCAGCCAGGCATTAATCACTGCATTGCCAAAATCATCGGGCAATGTATCGGCAAAACAGGCTGGCAGTCCTTTATAAGTGTCGCGGTTAAGGTGAGGGAAATGGAAAATCCGTGCGCCATTAGCTTGGCTTGGCATATGTAGCGGGGCGATTTGAACACCGGTTTTGACCCACTCGGGCGTGTATTCAAACGTGGCTGTGGCGGTATCTGGCGCCCAGGCAAGGGCACCTACTAATTTATCCCACAACCAGACTTCGGCAAGGTTTTGCATTACCAATCCAGCCCTGGCTCTTTGGCATCTTCAGCAGTACGTGTAACAGGGGCTTCATAAGGGGTGATCCGTGCACGTTGGCGCTGTTTACCGCGTTGCTTCAGTTGTTCCAACGGGCTGGGGGGGGCTGCGGGTAAAAAATTATCCAGTTGTTCCAATGCATTCAATGCGCGCAAGGCCGCTATCATATTTTCCACCTTGCCGCCGCCCGCCACTAATTGGCGGTAACTCTTCGCAGTAATACCAATTTCGGTAGCGAGCGCCTGCTGGGTTACATTCCGCGCCAGGCGCAAAGCTTCCAGGCGCTTGCCCAGTTCGGCGGCTACAGCAGCATTAGTCATGGTGTAAAATTTCATAATAGGTATTTACTTACTTTTAATTGCCTTAATAACGAATTATAGAACAAATTATACCCATTAAACTTGATAGTCAATATATGGGTAATTTATTATCTTTTAATCCCTTAAACAGCGTATAAAGGGTATAAATTTATCTTTTAATTAAATTACTAGGGAAGGCGAAGTCAGTTGTTAAAAACGAAGGGTAGCCATGGCTGCCAAGTGATAAATGTTAATAATTAAAGAGGGAAAACAAAATGGATGGATGAATTTGAAGCTAGTTATGACCTGTTTCGATGAAAGCTCGTTTAAAAAATTTTTTTAGCAAAAAAAAGATGAATCGATAGGCGACAAAAATGGGCTTGTCATAAGCATTTATTATTTTTAAGCCTAGTCTTAAGTTGGTAAAAAAATAACTCGCTTCCCAGATACCCAATAGTGGCGATACCAAGATCCCTATCGCCAATAAGCGCAAAAAATAATGGTACGGTTTGTGGGCATCAATATGAGGAAGGGTCAATAACCTTGGCTTT
>JAJQJO010000217.1 GCA_021323495.1 Cellvibrio sp.
AAATTGAAATGTAATAATTCAAATCCAGCGCGGCTTTCGCCATTTCCCAATCTTCAGTATTTCAATGCAGCACACGGCTGTGCTCAAGGCTGCCATGGGCTTTATTTAAATTGAGGGTATCGGCTTTGGCTTCGCGCGTATGCACTACAACAGGTAAGCCAAGTTGTTTGCCGACGCTTAAATGCAACGCAAAACTTTCATGCTGGATATCTTTACTTTCGGTTTCGTAATGATAGTCGAGACCCGTTTCACCCAAGGCAACGACTTTGGGCTGTGAGGCCCAATTGATTAATTGTTCGGCAGTTGCCGCACCCTCTTTCACATCGCATGGATGAACACCGACAGAGGCAACAACACGCGGATGCGCTTGCGCAATATCAATCACCGTTTGGATGTTTGCCAAACTGATGCCGATACATAACATTTGCTGGATGCCGCGCTCATGGGCAGCGGCAATGGCCGCGCTCAAATCACCGTTGTAAGGGTCGAGCTTGATTCGATCAAGATGGCAATGGGAGTCAATCAACATGGGCACGTCCAATAACAAGAGGCAAAAACAACAAAGCCAGGCATAACCTGGCATTGCGAAAACTCAGTGGAGCGGATTTTACATATTGTTCCAATCACATGATATGGCAATTCACATTGTATGAAGGGTTACATAATCCGGAGGGCTATATGATTTGAAAGCTACATAGTATGGGTAGGTTTGTCAGAGCTGAGCATACCCGCCAGATAATTTTCTATTTTGTTGATGGCGGTATTGTCCTGATCACTGAACTGCACACCTATGCCTGCCGCACGGTTGCCCTGGGCGCCCTTCGGCGTTACCCAGACCACCTTGCCTGCAACCGGGATCTTCTCCGGCTCATCCATCAGGCTCAGCAACATAAATACTTCGTCGCCCAACTTGTAGCTTTTGTTGGTCGGAATAAACATGCCACCATTTTTTACAAAGGGCATATAGGCCGCGTAGAGCACAGCCTTGTCTTTAATCGTAAGGGAAAGTATGCCATTACGGGCACCACCGCCAATCGGTTGCATAACAAATCCTGATTGTTGTTTTAACAGATCACACGCTTCAATAAGGTCGAACACTAATAGATTAGCGTATTAGTGTCCAGACGCCATTGCGCGATTCGTGCTAGCGCGCAACAAAGCGCCCCAATCGAGTAATAATTCCTCTAATAACAATTGCTTATTGGGGTTTGCCCCACTCAATAATTGCTTTTTGGAGAGCAGGATTTTTTCAATATAGCGGTGCAATAACGGCAAATTGAGATTGCTCAAGCGCTCGCGCCACTCCACCGGTGCCTGCTCCATCTGCAAATCATCAGCACCAACACGCCAACGGGCAATGCTGTGCAACAATCCGAGGAACCATTCCATAAAACCGTGTACATCGCCACCATGCCATTGTGCAGCCAATTCTATCGCTGATATTTGACCAAGACTTAAACGTACAAATTGCTGCAGCACCTGTTCGCGCTGCTCCAGCGCATCGCCTTGCAATAAAGCCAGCGCGCCCAAAGGTGCACCGCGCGCAGCGACCAACAGCGTATCGGCCCGGGCATTACTGCCGACCAACAGTGGCGCGAGCCAATGCAACACCTGTTCGGTACGCGGCATAGGGAATTTACGCAACTGGCAGCGGCTGCGAATAGTTGGCAATACTGAACTGGGGCTATGGGTGACCAGGACCAGCAAGGTATTTGCTGCGGGCTCCTCAAGGGATTTCAACAACGCATTGGCGGAGTTGCCATTCATCGCCTCGGCCGGTTCGATAATTACCACCTTATAGCCACCTTGCTGCGCAGTTTTGTTGAGCGACTCGGTCAGCTCGCGCACCTGGTCCACCTTGATCGCCTTGCCCTCTTCCTCTGGCTCCAGCCATACCAGGTCCGGATGGGTTTGTGCTTTGTTAAGTTCGCAACCGCGGCATTTGCCGCAGGGAGTCCCTTCAATAGGCGACTGGCATAAGAGCAATTGTGCGAGCGCATCGGCCAAATGACGCTTACCGATCCCCCTGGGGCCAGCAATCATCATGGCGTGGGGCAGTTTTTTCGCATTTATCTGTTGCATCAATTGCTGCCATTCACTGAGCTGCCAAGGGTATGGATACAGGGGAAAGTCACTCATGAAACCTACTCAATTACACTGCGCTGAATAAAAGATTGGGCAAGCTTAGCAAATTTGCGATAATCCGGGCCCGCTTAATTCAGCTTCAGGCCTGACGATGACCGATTCCCAGCTCGACATTTTGTACCTCGACGAGGATTTGCTCATTGCCAACAAACCCGCCGGCTTGCTCTGTGTGCCCGGCAAAGGCCCGGAAAAACAGGACTGCCTGTATAACCGCGCGCTAAAATTCAACCCCAATGCACGTGTCGCACACCGCCTGGACCAAGGTACATCGGGGATAGTGATGTTCCCGCTGAATTATTTGACCTTGAAAAACCTGACGCACAAATTCGAAGCGCGGGAAATCCACAAGCGCTATATCGCGGTAGTGGATGGCCTGGTTGCAGAGGATGAAGGTGAAATCAAACTGCCCTTGATTTGTGATTGGCCAAACCGCCCCTTACAAAAAGTCTGCTTTGAAAGTGGTAAAGCCGCACATACGCGCTACCGGGTGCTGGAACGGGACCAGAACCAGAAAACCACCCGCGTACTGCTTGAACCTGTCAGTGGCCGGACGCATCAGTTACGGGT
This sequence comes from Cellvibrio sp., assembly GCA_021323495.1. GTDB lineage: Bacteria > Pseudomonadota > Gammaproteobacteria > Pseudomonadales > Cellvibrionaceae > Cellvibrio. The sequence goes on from JAJQJO010000217.1 coordinate 2,713, forward strand.
GCACATGCTCAGCCTCGGTCACCCAATGCTGGGAGATGGGCTTTATGCACCTGAAGCGGTACTCGCCAAATCCCCTCGCCTGCTATTGCATGCACAAGAACTCTGGCTGGATCATCCGATGACCGGAGTTGAAGTACGCGTACAAGCCACGCCTGATTTTTAACCAATCAGGCGGGTCAGTACCTGATCTATTTCCAACTGCACTTCCTCAAGGGTTTTACCCGCATCAACCAACGCATAGCGGTTGGGTGCAGCGTTGGCGCGCTGGCAATAGGCCGCCCGCACCCGCTCAAAGAAAACAATTGTTTCGCTCTCAAAACGATCCAATTCACCGCGCTGACGAGCACGATTCAATCCCAATTCAACATCGATATCGAGGATCAGGGTCAGGTCCGGGCGCAAATCACCCTGTACCAGTTGCTCAAGCTGCTCGATGGTAGCCTTGCTCAACCCTCGCCCACCGCCCTGGTAGGCGTAGGTCGCATCAGTAAATCGGTCACTTAACACCCAGGCACCGCGTGCCAGTGCCGGCTTGATCACCCGCGCCAAATGCTGGGCACGCGCGGCGAAAACCAATAATAACTCGGCGGTTTCATCTACCGCCTCTTCACGCTTGCTCAGCAACAGGCCGCGCACTTCTTCTGCCAAGGGGGTGCCGCCGGGTTCGCGGGTTACTACCACCTCAACGCCACGGGCCGTTAACCAATCGCGTACGAACGCCAGGTTGGTGCTTTTTCCGACACCTTCTGTGCCTTCAATCGTGAGAAATTTACCGCGCTGCATAGCCAACCACTTCATCAAAAAAATTTAATAGGATTACACATTCCTTCCCCTTCGGGGAGCGCGTATCATACCCGCTTTTTCCACAAGGGAGACTTACCATGATCACTCTACACACGAACTACGGCGATATCGTTATCGAACTGGATTTTGAGAAAGCGCCAAAAACTGCCGCCAACTTTAAACAATATGTTGAAGAAGGTTTTTATAACGGCACTATTTTTCACCGCGTCATTGATGGTTTTATGGTGCAAGGCGGTGGATTTACGGAAGATTTCCAACAAAAAGAAACCCGTGGGATGATTCAAAACGAAGCGGATAACGGTTTGCAAAACCTGACCGGCACACTCGCGATGGCGCGCACCAATGATCCGCACAGCGCTACTGCGCAATTTTTTATCAACGTCAAAGACAACAGCTTCCTCAACCACTCTGGAAAAAATGCATCGGGCTGGGGTTATTGTGTGTTCGGTAAAGTCGTTGGCGGCATGGACGTAGTGAACAAAATCAAAAGTGTAAAAACTGGCACCAAAGGCTTCCATCAGGATGTACCCAAAGAAGCCGTCATTATTCAAAGCGCTACCCTTGCGGAATAATATGCACAGCCTGTTTATTTCTGATTTACATCTCCATGAATCACGCCCGCAAACCACGCGGGCGTTTTTTCATTTTCTATACACCCAAGCCATTAATGCCGAAACGCTCTATATTCTCGGCGATTTTTTTGATGCCTGGATTGGCGATGATGACGAATCCGAACTTGCGCAAGATATTGCCAACGGATTAAAAATATTAAATGAACAAGGTATTACTATTTATTTTATGCACGGCAACCGCGATTTTTTATTGGGCAACACTTACGCCAATAAAGCGGGAATGACACTAATTGACGACGGCATAGTAATTGATTTATACGGGACACCAACATTATTGATGCACGGCGATAGCCTGTGTACCGGCGATATTGAATACCAGAAGTTTCGCGCGATGGTGCGCAATCCGCAATGGCAACAACAAATCCTCGCGCAACCATTGTCCGCACGCCGTGCACTGGCCGCACAAATGCGCGAGAAAAGCCAAAGCATGAATAGTTTAAAAGCGGAAGACATTCTGGATGTCACACCGGATGAAGTTATCTCACAGATGGAAACTGCTAATGTCACGCGGTTGATTCATGGCCACACCCATCGCCCGGCACGCCACCCACTGGTTATCAATGGCAAACCAGCTGAACGCATAGTGCTCGGCGATTGGCATGAGTCAGGCTGGTGTATCAAAGCTGATCAAACTGGAATTGAACTGATCGATTGGAAACTCTGATTTACCAAAAAATAATCCACAGCAAAGCTGCGGGCTAATCAACATCAAGCGTTAAATCGATACTGCTAACTGCGATTGCGGCTGGTCATCATATACAGCCCACCGATAATCACGAAAATCGGCCACCAGGTTCCGAACGATAGATCAAGCAAAAACATTAGCGCGATAAAAACAATCGCCGCCGCCGATACCAGCGAATTTGCAACAGCAACGCCCCAGCCTTCTTTTCGATAAGAACTAACAGCCTGCTGCAATGGCCCAAGCGCTGCCAGCAAAATAAAAAACGCCCACCAATTATGAAAATTGAGGAAGAACAATTCAAAGCCAAGGTTGCGCGCCAGCAGCAAACCACCGATTACCACGATTGCCAAACCTAGCGGCCAGTTGCTGGAAACCGGTTTACTTTCTTTTACTGGCGCAGGGTTTGCTGGCGGGGGCAGGTTATTATCATCGGGACTAGACATAACAAACTCCATTGTGGTCAGGATAACGGGTTGGACATCATAAACCAGATTTTGGATTCAAACATCCGACTCCATAGATCAATTACCTGACGCTATTGCGTTCCGCCCTACAAATAAATTGCTCAAAAAAAAGCCTCACCGATTGAGTGAGGCTTTTTGCAACAAGACTTGATGGTTCAATTAACCAGCATGTTAATTGTTCAAAACATCTTCCGCCGCATTGACCAAAAAGATATAGCTCGCCGCCAGATTCACCACGTACTCATTTTCACCCCAGAAGAACGGCCAGTCTTCATGGTTCTCGGGATAATCCGGTTTTAAAATCAAAATACCGGGAACAATCCCACCAGAGATAAACGAAAAATCGGCGCGATTCATCCCATAGGCCACCTCTTTGGAACGGGTTCCTACATTGGATACCAACGACAGGTTATGCGCAGGATGGGTTCCGTAGAGAAAATTCAGCCCTTGTAAAACGGACTCCCGGCCAACCAATTCCGGAAACGCTTTATGGATATAGTAGTTGTTGGTTGCATTGCGGATTACCCAACCACTACCAGCCCAACCACCTTCGGTAATAGGTACGCCAAAAGGATTTTTGGCTTCAGCCTCTAACAGTTCTTTTTGATAGGTTTGTGCAAGCACTTTCAATTGCTGCTTAAACTCTTCTGGCATATGAGGCATAGCGCGAATAAACCACGAAGCAGTAAAACCAAACTCTACTTTAGAAAGCAGGTTTTTAACTGCATCCGCATATTGAGGCTCACCGGTGGTGATTAATAACTCTGTTGCCGCCTTTAATTGCTCGTGCTCCAATTTCCCACCGGTCGTATTACCCCAGGAGAAAGTATCGGGTTTTGGTTTAGCCTGCTCTTCCAACCAGACTTTTTTTGCCGTCGCCAAACATTCTTTGGCAAGTACGTCATTAAACCCGGTTAGTGCACGGCTCGCCGCAGCAAGTGCTGCGGCAGAACCGTAATTCAACGAAGAAGATTTACTGGTAAACGCCCAACGATCATCAAATTTTCCGCTTTTGAAACCATCGGTTTCCAACTCGGACTTTTTAGGATCGTAAATTAAATTATCGGTTTTGGTGATGCCATCGCCCAAGTGGTGATATTGATCAATATGCGCTTCGACGATACCAGGAATCGCATGACCGACAGCGCGGTGCTGTGCAATCAATGCCAGCGTACCGTGCTCAATTTGTTGTAATACATCAGGCTTGCCATCCGCTGTGTGCAAATCAACAAATTTCCTGGCGTAATCCACACTG
>JAJQJO010000218.1 GCA_021323495.1 Cellvibrio sp.
GTTTCCAATGATATTTTCCATGCTGACCATGCACCTATGCGCACTGAAAATATCGTGATCACTGCACCCGATGGAAAAACCCTGGCAGTACAAAATGCTAACACCGGAAAATTTCGTAGCACCTTTGATGTACAGTTGCCACAAAAAGGCACTTACAAAATTGCCATGGCTTCCAGCGGCATAATGGCTACTTGGAAAACTGAAGAGGGCGAGCGCAAAATGTGGCCGGGGCGTGGTGAAAAGGCCAACCCTGCTGACTTTGACAAAATGGTTCCTAAAAAAGCGAAAGATCTGGAAGTGTCCCAATTCTCCCGTCGCATGGAAACTTTTGTCACCTCCGGTTCGCCGACAGAATCAGTATTTAACGCCACTAAACAAGGTTTGGAATTAATTCCTGTTACCCACCCCAATGATTTATTTTCAGGTGAAGCAGCACAGTTTCAATTCCTGATGGACGGCAAACCTGTGGCCGATGTAAAAGTGACTGTAATTCCCGGTGGTATGCGCTACCGCAGCGAGCAAGCTGCAATCGAATTGGTATCTGATAAAAAAGGTAATATTTCTGTTACCTGGCCGCAGGCAGGCATGTACTGGTTAAGTGCCAGCTATCGCGACAACAAAGCAAAAAACCCTGCGACTGTTCGTTCCGGTAGTTATGCTGCAACATTTGAAGTATTGCCAGAGTAAAAAAGAACGAAACCGCGCTCTCAAATTACGGTAAAGGTGGGCTTCGGTATTTGCTCTGGGACCGTGCACAGCATGGATGCTGTGCCCGAGCCTATATGGGTGTAGTGCACATTAAGCAAAACATGTTTTGCGTGCACGAAACGACCGCAATTTATTGCGGGCCGGTCCCGAAGGGGATTTACGGCGTGTTCCAGAGTAAATGCCGGAGCTCACCTCTTTCCAGGTACAAGTTTTTCTAACGAGCATATTGTCGTGCGCTATCTCGCCGCCAGCCTATTGATCTTATCCTACCTTCTTTTTTGCTGGCTCTGCTGGCGAAATTATCGACGTAAGCACCGCATTTCTACGTCGCAGAATATCAATTCCAGTGACTCTATTTTAATCGGCTATGCCAGCCAGACCGGCAATGCCGAGCGTATTGCCCGCAAGACCAAAGAGCAATTGACCCAAGCCGGTAAAATGGTACAGGTTTTTACACTTAACCAGATAACGCCTGCACACCTGACCCAGGCATCCACCTTATTATTAATCGTCAGCACTTACGGTGAAGGCGAAGCGCCAGATAATGGCAATCGCTTTATCGCGCGTACACTGGCTGCGTTTGGCCAACAGGCATTGCAACATTTGCAAATAGGTTTGCTGGGCTTGGGTGATTCCAGCTATCAACATTTTTGTGGTTTTGCCCATCAATTACATAACGAACTCCATAACTGCGGCGCGCGCTTTTTAACGGATATTATTGAAGTCGATGGGCTCGATGAAAGTGCGTTGCGCCATTGGCAATATTATCTCGGACAAATTTCCGGCAGCACCCGTTTCAGCGATTGGAACCAGCCGGTTTATAGCGATTGGAAACTTATCCAACGTGAATGCTTGAACCCCGCAAGCCACGGTGCTCCGGCGTTTCTGCTCAAGTTGCAACCGGTACCTGCCGGAATTCCAGCAAACTACTGGCATGCGGGCGATATTGCCGAGATTGGCCCGGGCAATTCCCCGGCAGCCATCCAGCATTTTTTGGTGCGTCTCGGGCGAGTAACCATTCCCACGAACATATTGGCAACGCGCGATCTGGTTATGAGCGAGGAAAAATTATCCGCATTAAAAAACCTCGATGATGCGGCATTAATCAGCGCGTTGCCGGAATTGCCACATCGCGAATACTCGATCGCTTCAGCTCCTGCCGAAGGATCGTTAGATTTACTCGTCAGGCAAGTGCGTATTAATGAACATCAGTTTGGTATAGGCTCAGGTTGGCTCACGGTACATGCTGCAATTAATAATCTTATTCGTTTGCGTATCCGCACCAACGCGCACTTCCATTCACCGGCAACGGAGCGTCCGCTAATTCTCATCGGTAACGGTACCGGCATCGCCGGTTTGCGCGCGCATATTGTCAATCCATCGCGCGCGAATGCCAAACATTGGCTGTTTTTTGGCGAGCGCAGCGCGTTTGCTGATGATTTTTTTCATGCAGACATACAGCACTGGCTACATACCGGATTGCTCACTCGCGTCGATAAAATTTTTTCGCGCGATGCTCAAATAGGCGCGCCCCGTTACGTGCAGGATTTACTCACTCCCAATGCGTCGGAAATCCAGCGTTGGGTTGCCGAAGGCGCTGCCATTTATGTGTGTGGCAGCCTTAAGGGCATGGCGCAAGCGGTTGATGAAACGCTTGCGCAAATCCTCGGCGCTAACCAGCTTGAAATCCTGGCTGACGAACGGCGTTATTGCCGCGATGTTTATTAATAAAATTATAAAATTGTGCAATAACTGTTAATTACAACTGCTTTTCTCCAGCCTGTCCAACCTCTTGGGTTATACTCGCCGCCACTATTAGTGCATCGATTTGAATGGTGCTTTTACATGATTGGGTTGACGGTATAACTCTATGAATCTGTCTGTTTTCAAACACGCTTTTTTTCATTCCCGACTCGGTCTGGTCGCATTGCTGGTTATCCTGGTATTGATTGTCAGCGCACTGTGGCGCAGTGTTTTCGCCGGTGATGAAGCCGATGTGGTCTATACAACAGAACCTGTGGTCCGTGGTGATATTGAAAACCTGGTCACTGCTACCGGAATATTGCAACCCCAGGATTATGTAGATGTGGGGGCGCAGGTATCCGGCCAGTTAAAAAAATTACATGTTGAAGTGGGGTCGGAAGTTAAAGCCGGAGATCTCCTGGCTGAAATAGATGCAACAGTCTATGCCGCCAAGGTTGATGCAACCCGCGCGCAATTGCGCAACCAGCAAGCACAATTATTGGAGCGCGAAGCACAATTACAATTGATGGACATTAATTACCGTCGCCAAAAAAATCTGATGCGCGAAGATGCGACGACTACCGAAGCACTTGAAACGGCCGATGCCAATTTAAAATCGGCACAAGCCCAACTCAAATCATTGCAGGCCCAAATCCAGCAAACCGAATCCACCTTGCGTGTTGAAGCTGCCAATCTCAATTATGCGCGTATCTATGCCCCCATTGATGGCACGGTAGTGTCCATCACTTCGCGTCAGGGGCAGACGCTCAATACTAACCAGATGGCACCGACAATTATGCGTATCGCCGACTTGTCGAGCATGACGGTACAAACCCAGGTGTCGGAAGCTGACATCGGCAAATTGCGCAAGGGTATGCCGGTGTATTTTACCACCCTGGGTAGCCAGGGACGCCGCTGGTACAGCACTATAAGTCGCATCCAACCCACGCCGGAAATTCTGAATAACGTCATTTTGTACAACGCGTTATTTGATGTACCCAATGAAAACCGTGTACTGATGACGCAAATGAGTACGCAGGTGTTTTTTATTGAATCCCAAGCGAAAGATGTGTTGTTGGTGCCTATGTCGGCAGTGAGTGTTGCGCCGCCGCGAGGCGGACTGACATCAGTAGAACGTACGGCTGCTCCCCAGCCAACTGAAGAACAAAAAGTCGGGTGGAAAACGCGTCGCGATGAAATGAAAAGCCATGATGAAATGAAAGAAGGCGCTGATAAATTTGCACATCGTCCGCGCCCTGCCATCGTGAAAGTGATGGATGAAGATGGCGATATCGAAGAACGCAAAGTATTGGTTGGTGTAACTAACCGGGTACAAGCGCAAATTGTAGAAGGTTTGAAAGAAGGTGAAAAAGTTGTCAGTGGTAGCACTAAACCTAATCAGGTAAAAGTAGCACCTGGCGGCTTCGGTGGCCCCGGCATGGGGCGCCGTTAATGACTGGCTCATCGACAAATCATCAACCCCTGATCAAATTATGCGGCGTTACCAAAACCTTTCGTAATGGCGAATTGGCTGTGCAAGTATTGCATGGCATTGATATAGAAATTTATCCCGGTGAATTTGTTGCCATTATGGGGCAATCGGGTTCAGGTAAATCCACACTGATGAATATTCTCGGTTGTTTGGATCGCGCAACGACCGGTGAGTATTTTTTTGCTGGAAAAAATGTGTCCGAACTGGATGCAGATGGCCTTGCACAATTGCGCCGCGAAGCCTTTGGGTTTGTATTCCAGAGCTACAACTTATTGGGTGGCTCAACCGCTTGTGAAAACGTGGAAATGCCTGCGACTTATTCGGGCTTATCACCCGAGGCGCGGCGCGCGCGCTCAACCGAATTATTAAGTTCACTGGGTTTGCAGGAGCGGTTGCATCATCGCCCCAATCAATTATCGGGTGGACAACAGCAGCGGGTTTCCATCGCCCGTGCGTTGATGAACGGCGGACAAATAATTCTCGCTGACGAACCAACAGGCGCACTGGATAGCCACAGCGGTAAAGAAGTAATGCGCCTGCTGAAAGAATTATCGGAGCAGGGCCACACCATTATTTTAATCACCCATGATGCTGCCGTTGCACATCATGCCCAGCGTTTAATTGAGCTGCGCGATGGTGAAGTCATTGCCGACCCCGGTCCACAAAACTCGCCCAAGCCGCCCAGGGAAGAGCATTACCTGCGCGGCGAATCCAATCTGCGGACGGAATTGTTTGAGGCAATGAAAACCGCGTTTCGCTCACTGCACAGCAATGTATTTCGCACGATATTAACCTTGCTTGGCATTGTGATAGGTGTTGGTTCAGTTATTACTATGTTAGCAATTGGCGACGGCGCTAAAAAATCTGTTGTCGATAGCATCAGTGCAATGGGCAGTAATTTATTGCAAGTGCGTCCCGGTGGGCCAATGCAGCGTTTTCGTTGGGATGCAGTCACTCTGGTGCCGGAAGATGCCGAGGCGATTGCAGGTTTGCCACACGTAGCTGCTGCGCTACCCGAATTGAACGGCCAGTTTACCTTACGCTATGGCAATATTGATCACGCCACTGAAGTCAATGCAACTGCGGCGAAATTTCCATTAGCACGCAAATGGGAAGTAGCACAGGGAACGTTTTTTACGGAAGAAGATGAAAAAAATTACGCAACTGTTGTCGTGTTAGGCAAGTCCGTCGCGACAAAATTGTTTGCCGGAAAAAATCCTCTGGGTGAGTTTATCATCATCAACAATGTGCTGTTCCAGGTGATTGGTGTGATGAGTGAGCGGGGCGCTGACCCGGGCGGACAAGACCAGGATGATAAGGTGTTTGTGCCATTTAAGACGGGCAGCTTGCGGGTGATTGGCCAGCGGTTTTTGCGTGCAGTGACTATCTCGGTTGATGAAGAAAGAAATATTGAAGAAGTACAAGCCCGGGTACATGCGCTTATGATGGAGCGCCATGGTGCGGAGGATTTCCAGATTCGCAGCATGTCATCGCTGATTGAAATGGTTTCGGAAACGCAAAATACCATGACAATTTTGCTCGGTTCAATCGCCGCTATTTCATTGTTGGTGGGCGGTATCGGCGTGATGAATATTATGTTGGTAAGCGTGACCGAGCGCACCCGCGAAATTGGTATCCGCATGGCAACGGGCGCGCGTACACGTAACATCATGCAGCAATTTTTAATTGAAGCGCTGGTAGTATCAGCCCTGGGTGGTCTAATCGGTGTGGTATTGGGTTTGGGCGCTGCTATGGTAATTGCACATTTCGGAACACCGGTCGCCTATTCGTTAACTCCCGTTGTGATGGCTTTTAGTTGTGCTTTTTTAACCGGTTTGTTGTTTGGCTTTTTACCAGCACGCAAAGCAGCTCGCCTTGATCCTGTTACGGCACTGGCGGCGGAGTAAATGTATATGATATTGGATTACAAAATGTGTTTGCTATTGCTGGTGTTGCTCACATTGGCCGCTTGCACTACGACCGATGAAGGGCATCGCCCCGTTATTAGTTACTCTGATACTTATCAGGCCGGTGAGACAAAAAAAGCGAGTGAAATCGATGCAGCCTGGTGGCAAGCATTTAATTCACCTGTGTTGAATGAGTTGATGCTTGCGGCTGATCAACAAAGTCCCGATGTATTAATTGCGGCTGAACGTGTACGCCAGGCGGAATTACACATGCATATTGCCAATGCGACTTTGTTTCCATCGCTAAATGCTACTGCATCCAGCGGTGAAAGGCGCAGCGGGAATAACGGTGATGCAACCACGGTTGAATCGACCAGCGCCAGTTTGGCGGTGAGTTATGAGGTGGATTTATGGGGCGGAATTGCAGCGGGGCGCAAATCGGCTGAGGCAGGATTTAATGCAACACGTTTTGATCAGGAAGCAGCGCTGCTGAGCATTAAAGCAGCGATTGCCAGCGGCTGGTTCCAATGGCTGTCTTTGCAAGAGCGTATAGCCTCGGTGAAAAAGAACATCACCATTGCCGAGCGCGTGCAAAAAGTAGTAGACGCACGCTACCGCAATGGTGCTGCTACGGCGGCAGAGGTTGCGCAACAAAAAACCAATTTATTGACACAGCAGGCAGCGCTTTTGCCGCTGGAAT
>JAJQJO010000219.1 GCA_021323495.1 Cellvibrio sp.
GTTTTGCGGGTGATACTGTTAACACACTGGCCAAACTACCGGCACCCTCTGGCGCGGTGGAAAGGTTACCGTAAGAATAAACAACCGAACCATTTGCACCGCCAGACAAAACATCCAGATCAAAATTACGCTGAATCGCCACTGTTCCCGCACTGGATGGCACAGCCGCCAGCGCCGAAAGATAAAACGTAATATCGGTGACTACACCATCATTTAAATTATCGCCACCAGCAACAGTAAATTGCGTGCGATCACCAGCAACAACGCCGTGCAACGTAGTAAGTGTTCCCCAGTTACCACCACCAGTAATAAAACTACTGATATTCACTGCGCCGTTTAGACGCAAAAGCTGACATTTACGCCTCCACCATTCACCAATGCAGCGCGCAGGAATACACCATTCGCACCACCCGCAACCAAACTTGCAGGCGTCAAGGCAGCTTGTCCCAAAGGTACAGTGATGGTGCCAAGATTATCCACGATTTCGTAAACATCTCCACTGCGCCTTACCAAACCGCGAAAGCCCATCGGAAAATGATCATCAGTTACCACTGCATCATCAGTGTCACCGTGGCGTGCCGCGAAAGGGATGCCAGTTGCTTCCAGAAAAACAACTTCGTTTTCCGCTGGCAATATAGGCTTCTCTATATTCAGCAAATTCTCGCTATCACGCCAATGCAATTCAAGCGTGTAGTTGCCCTGGGCACCGGCAAAACGCGCAGCAAATTCAACATCACCGCCACCACCGCTCACCGAAGCCGCGACTGGTGTACCACCAACAACACGCGACACAAACAGTTTGGTGCCGCCGCCATCAAAAAACGCTTTTGCTGCGATAGCGGTGTGATTGAGTATTGACGAACCGCCAAGACTCAAATCATTTGCATCACCATAGATGCGCACAAAATCCGCAAAACTGGTGAGCAATTCCGGTTTGCCACGCAAGGGACCAGTGCGGGTCGGGCCAACTAATCCCGCTACACTGGTTCCCACGCCCTCGATGGACTTAGCGCGGTAACTTACTTCTTCAACAAACACTCCGGGAGCCAGATATTCGGGCATGGTTTCCTCCTCATGCTCACCCTAAGGTGATTTCAGTCAATGTCAGACGGTTTGCACAGCGATAAATAACTTGTTCATGGAATTGATTCGCTGCTGTTGACCAGGGCGAACCGTTAAAGCAACCTCTTGTGAAAAATTTCCCGCTTGCGTGGTAGATTCCACAGTTAACGCCACAAAATCCGATACGTTTGCCGGTGCATCTGCACTGGCCGCCATATCGCCGGAAACACTCAAGCTCGCCGCATATTCCGTGGTGTTCAACGGCAACGGGGGCAAGCGTTTTAATGCAATGCGAAAATCACCTTTGGCATCGGTTTGTCCAACAAACGTTGCTGTTTCATTCAACCCTACGGTTACTTCCAGGCTCAGCAATCCCCAGATCAAAGGCTCACCATCAATAGCTTTTAAAATGCGCCCCTGAAGCACACCACCGGCGCCCGCTTTCACACCCAGTGGTGATGGATAAAGCACCACGCCTTGGCCATTGCCTGAACCAAGGGTGACCTCAAATGTTGCTGGATTAAAATGTTGGCGCGGATCATAAACATGACCGGCAATATCAAACGGTGCTTGCGCAGGCCGTGTGCGTTCGATTTCTGTTGTTGAGCCCAAATGCATGGGTTGGGTGGGAGTTTGCCAAAACGCACTTTTCCCCAGGCTATGCAAATATTGGATAGCGTTAGGTTTTTCAGTAAAGGTAACTTGCAATGGGAATTCAATGCGGGACATAGCAGCAGGCGAATTAGCAGATGAGCCATCCAACCAATAGATGACATCGCTGGCATGCAATAAATTGGTTTCCATCACCCGCACGCGGGTGGCATCGGCCAATTCAAATTCGCTGGATTCTTCAGCCATTATTTTTTCTCAAATTCCTGTTGACGTTAAGATTAAAAAACCGGTGTTCCCAACAAGAGCATGCTCAAGTCTCGGCAATTCCGGTAGGAAATATGCGCGAGATAACGGCTGGCCCTTGTGTTTCCTGCGCATTTAACCGCAGGCGCAGCGTTCGCACTACATAAGGGACACTCAAGGTAAAACTGACATTGAGCGTGTCCCAGATGCGCAACAAATCTTCGTTATTCATTTCTTCCGGGGTGATGGTCAAAATTTCTTTTTCGGTCCAGCCCTGGTCGTAATCACTCAAATGCGAAATATCCAAACGGGATTCATTCGCTAACGCCATCATGGCCCACGCCAGCAAATCCGCTTCAATCGATGCACTGGTGCCGGAGGCCATCAATAAAATGTGTAAGTTCACCGGCAATTCCGGCGCGGGGCCGGCGTTTTTATCCGTGCCCTGGGGCGCAAAAAAACGGCTGCGTCCGTGCGGATCTATCGCCAACCTATGTAAATACATACCGAGATAATTACCCGTTTGCGCATCATCAATAGTGGTGCTGCCAAACAATTTCACACTCGCATTTACCGAACCAGCCTTAAGCTCTGTCGGCATGCGTGTTTTAAAAAAATGCTCGAGGCTGAGCAGCGCACCATTAACAGCCCGATATGAAGCCACGTTTAATTCCCTCGCTCATCTTGCGATTTATCATCATCACCAGCGTCTCGCGCGTCGGTTTGTGTACTGCTGGTATAAAGCACCCTGCCATCCGGCAATTTACGCATCTCCACCAATCCCCGGGCGCAGAGGTAATCCATTGCCTGCGAAACTTTACGCTCGCCCTCCTGCAAACGCTGGCGCATGATCCACCACCGGGCTATACCTTCTAACGTATCCGCAACTTGCTCGCGTTCACGTAGATACGCTGCTATTTCATCAGCGAGGGCTCTGATCTCGGCCTGGTTATCATTGGTGTCGATGTTCGCCATGGATCCTTCTCAGTTCGTCGCAGCCACCATCGCTTATGAGTGCCGCATATCTCCTATGGTGTAGAGCTATAGAGCAAGCGCTATACCAGTTTCTTGTACATCTATAACTGATTGAAAACGCTGGTTTTATTTTTTTAAACAAATAGAGCGCCGGGTGAAATAAAACCCTGCATAGCGGGAATAGAAGAATTCCCACGACAAAATGGTGGGATTAAAATGACGCCGCGGGTCGTTTTTGACCCGGCAATAATGTGTTATCGATGGCGCTTGATTTCAGGGGCAGCAACGCTGCTGGTTAATAATTTGCGCGCCAAAATGGCGTGTCAAGTGAAAAAAGTCGCTGTGCTTGCGCTATTCCTGTGTTAATTTTTCTTGAGTAAATAGTTGGCTGTTTTGCGATCAATAAAACAAATAAACGCCATTCATTCCGCCAGAGCGCACACATGGAGTTGCGTTATCGCGAATTGATATGGCGACCCATTGCCTGGTATCCAAAGGCATATGCTTCGCACGCGATAAAAGGATGATTACCATGTACACGCTTAACATGCTGGTGTTTGACCCGGATTTTTCTTTGGATAGTGCACAACTTGATTCCCTGCTAAAGCAACTGCCTTTGGAGGTTACCTGGAACCAGGCAAGCCAGTTCCTCAACGGGCATAGTTTGCCGCGGGCGGATATTACTATTTTTGTTTATCCCCACCATTTAGTGGACCAAACCGAACCCTATCAAAAACTGTGCAGCTTTTTATCTTCACCCGCTGCGGGTATTAACCTGTGCCTTATTCCCGCTGGCACTGCCGTAAATAGCGAACTGGTGGCGCATTTCGATGACTTTTTGTTCTGGCCATGTACGGCAACGGAGCTCAGGACCCGGCTATCGCGACTGCTAAAATTGCCGCAACATTCGTTCGCTGATAACAGCCCGCTATTGGCAGAATTTGCCTCACTCAATTTAATTGGAAAGTCATCGCAGTTTGTAGAAAACATTCAGCTGATAAAAAAAATGTCTGCTTGCCATGCGGCGGTCCTGATCCAGGGTGAAACCGGAACCGGAAAAGAAAATGCTGCGCGTGCAATTCACTACCTCAGCAAGCGGCGCGAACAAAGTTTTGTCCCTGTAAACTGTGCAGCCATACCGGACAACCTGGTGGAGAGTGAACTGTTTGGCCATGAAAAAGGCGCATTTACCGATGCAAAACAAACCCAGGCCGGGCTTGTGGCACTGGCCGATGGCGGTACGCTTTTCCTGGATGAAATTGACAGCCTGACACCAAAAGCCCAAGCGGCATTGCTGCGCTTTTTACAAACCCTGGAATATCGCGCCCTGGGCGCCAAACAAACAAGACGCGCAGATGTACGCATCCTGGCCGCTACCAATGCGGACTTGAAAAATCTGGTTGCCAATAAACAATTTCGTGAAGATTTATATTTTCGCTTGAATGTATTAAACCTGACGATGCCACCATTACGTAAACGGCTTGATGACATCGTCCTGATCGCAGACAACATATTGCATCGCTTTGCGCTTGAATATCAGGCAGCCCCCAAACGACTAGGCAGGCAAGGATTGGATTACCTTATGCAACATGCCTGGCCAGGCAATATCCGCGAACTGGAGAATTGCTTACTCCGCGCATTTCTATTATCGCCCGGCGAAACACTGGAATTTGTCGAAGTACAAGAAACTGATAGCACCTGGCAAACAAGGGATTTAGATAAACTGTCCGAGGAATTCGCACCGGCAATAACACATGGCATAACCCAAACACCTCCCTTGAGCTTTCAGGATGCAAAAGCCATTGCCATTAACGAATTTGAAGCCAATTATTTAAGAAAGGTTATGCTCATTGCCCAGGGGAATGTTTCCGTAGCTGCGCGCCTCGCCGGAAAAGAGCGAAGATCATTGGGAAAATTGTTGCAAAAATACGCAATCGACAAAGCCCAATTCCAATCACTTAAAGGGATAACAGCAGATTCAGTACAAAACCAGGCGATTGGTTAAAAACCCGTAATGAGTTTTGAAACGCTTGGCAGAAAATATTCCAGGATCCTTGCAAGATAGGCATCGTCTTTTACAAAGACAGCACATCCTTGTGCCGTCTTCTCTAAACAAATTACAAACGTCCGGGATACCGGGCAGATTCCTGTAATGCTGATCAACAGAACCGCCTGTCCTTGAACTGGCGCGACGGTTTTGCTTACCCTCACCACTACTATTCTTGAAACTGATCATTATGGCGCCGCAATTTCCATTTCAAACATATTTCCGATTCTTCTAATAAACTTCCCCTACGAATCGTTACGAAAATTAGAAGCAAATGAAACAAAAGACAGTAGAGACATTGGTTGGACTTACGCTAGTAGTATTGGGCGTCACGGTGATGATGGGATGGATAGCCGCGTACGCTCCCGCTGTTCGGCTACATGAGAATTTTGTAGCGATGGTATTTTCGGCGGCCTTGAGCTTTACCCTCGTTGGAGTGGCATTTCTCCTGTCCAGAAACGCTAACAATAATCCGTTGCATTACATGTTGGGATCATTCGTTTGCGTTATCGGCGCGCTGAGCTTGGTGGGAAATGTGGTCGATATGGATTTGGGATTTGACCTGCATGGCTTCCATCGCTGGTTGGCTGATGGGAATTTGCGCCCTGGCCGGATGGCTCCCAACACAGCATTATGCTTTGTGCTGGCAGGTTCGACGATGATATTGCTTCAAATGACGGTAACCCGGGCAACAGCCATCGTCATTCAATGCTCTACATTCCTCCTTCTGCTATTCGGTATGGCAGGCATCGTCGGGTATGCGTTGGATTTAAATATATTGTACGGGTTCAACGCTACCCGTATGGCAGTCCACACAGCGATCGGCATGATAATTACCGCGCTGGGATTCTGGCATTACTGGAGCCACGCAAAATGGTATCGAAGCCAGGCCTTTTTTTCTGATGCTGACAAAATAGCGTTTGTTGGGACAGCACTTCTGATTATTGCAGCATTAACGGTGGGTATTGCCGGGCTTGCTCGCCAGCAGGCATCGTTTCAAAAAAGTGAAGGAGAGAAATTATCCCTGGCAGTGCAGAACCAGGCCACGGTTTTTCATCTGGAAATCAATCAGGCCATCGTCCGTGCCGAGATTAACGCCGGACGGGTAACCCTCGTTAAACTCACACAACAATTAACTACTAATCCCGATCAACCGGTGATCCTGGCAGAACTCAATAATATCGCGCAGGTCGTGATGGGAACCGGGTTAAATGGGCTAGCTATTTACGATACACAACATAAGGCTTTGTTAGAGCTGGGTAGCTTTACCGCCGTACCTGGACTTTCGGCAAAGTTGAATTTGACGGTACCTGCGCAATTGTTATGGGATGAGGGTTTCAAACTGAAACTCACGGTACCGATTAAAGACCAGGAAGTGGTAGTCGGATATCTGGTAATTGAAGAAATATTGTCTGGCATCATTACCCAATTGGTTCCGCGTTCGATCCTGGGCGACACCGGTGAGATACGCCTGTGCGTTCCCGATTCAGTAAAACTTAAATGCTTCCCTGACCGGACCCATTTATCCCCCTATAAGGTCGACCCCATCAATATGGTTGGCAAAAGCACACCTATGTATCTGGCGACCCAGGGAAAATCCGGAATATTCAAAGGGCGGGACTTTATTGGTGACGAAGTGATAGCCGGATACACCTCACTCAGTGAATTTGGTTTAGGGCTGGTGGTAAAGAAAAATATGGATGAACTCTTTGCGCCGCTGAGGGAACAGTTCGCATGGAGTATGGGTATTTTGTTTTTACTGGCACTGGGTGGTGCGGCAGTGTTGCACACCCAAATAAAACCTTTGGCGTTACGGCTGTCGCATTCAGAAATGGTGGCGAATGAAAAGGAGCTGCACATCCGGACCATTATGGATAATGCCGGCGAAGGTATTATCACCATCAATGAAAAAGGAACCATCGAATCG
>JAJQJO010000220.1 GCA_021323495.1 Cellvibrio sp.
ATTGCCGCTTTCACGACAGTCGGATTGGTATAACCACTACCTGCGGCAGTTGGTGAGGATGACGCAGGTAAACCAATAATAACTTTATTGGCTGGTAAACCAAGATAGCTCACACCCGTACTGCCAATCGAAAAACCTTCAATCAAGGCTTCAGTCCACGCAACCAAACCGTCCTGGGTGGAAGAGTTATAGAACTGGCCATTTTTGCCTGGCATTGAACCGGTGTTGTAGTACTGCATCTGGATCCAGCTGATGTCATCACGCAACGCATTCATCAATGGCAAATATACACCCCAGTTATATTGACCCAACCAGTTGCCAGCAAGGTTTGCTCCTATGGTATGCGCGGTTTCAGGGGCCATCGTCAGCAGGAAGCTCGAACCATAACGCGCTTTCAAACGCTTGATGGCACGTGCGAGATAATCTGCCGAGTATTGTGGATTAGTCAGGCTAATTTGCGCATTGGGATTAGTGTGCAGCCCTTTTTCAGTATCAATATCGATACCATCCAAACCAAATTGGTCCTTGATCGCAATAAAGGAATTTACAAAATTATCTTCCTGCGTTTGGTTATTCAGTACAAAAGTCGCGTTAGCTCCACCAATCGACAGCAATACTTTTTTGCCTTGGGCTTTTGCAGCAGCGATTTGTTCTGCGGTCGGATTGTTTTGGACTCCGCCTTCATTGCCAAGGAAGAGCGAGCCGTTTGCGTTGATTGACGGGAACGAAATATTCAACACTGTGTAATTGGGAATAGATGCCGGAACTTCCAATGGCCAGTGCCAGTTTTCCCAATAGCCCACCAAATCCCTACCGTCACCTGGTGCCGCGGAGCTGCTGCTTCCCGACGAAAGGCTTGAGCGCGAACTACTCACGCTGGATGAACTGGACGAAGGTATTAAACTGCTTGAACTGGAACGGGAAGTGCTGATACTGGAAGCACTCGTACCAGGACAATTGCCACCCGCAGTCCATGCTTGTTGCCAATACGTACCGGTGCCCGGAGCATAAGCCCAGGTCGCGGTAGAAGCACACCATCCTGGCACCTGGCAGGTGTAGGCGCCACCAGCATTAGTCACCACTGCTCCAGCAGCGTAATTCGTACCCGCAACAAAAGCAGGACAGGAACCCACACTGCCGACCGATGAGGAGGAAATGCTGCTCGGAGCTACTGAGCCTGGCGTGGAAGAACGCGAGCTTGACGAACGCGAACTACTTGGGGCGCTCGAGCTTGGAGCAACGCTCGAGGTAGCACCATCGCAAGCGCCATTATCAATCCATTGTTGCCAGGGGCCTGAAAAGTTGGTGGGGTTATTATTTTGCGTCCAATAATTTGCAGTGTAACCACGGTTCACATGTTGCACCTTGGTTCCCTGGGTATAAACACTGCCGCTATCCCATTGCGGCAAACCCGCACAGCTTACTGCGAGTACCTCGGTTGATATCAGGGACGCACTAAGCAGTGCCCCAAAAGCGATTATTTTTTTCATCGACGTTATCTATCCTTTCATTATCGTTAGTTAAGAAAAATGGGCCGACGAATAACAGCAAGGTTCTCTCACCGTCGCTGGCGGTTGCGCCAGACTGTGCTTTTATTCGCCAGGTAGCGATTGTCAACGTTGTCATTCGCAAATGCATTGAATCCCGAAACAGTACAACACAATATAATTTCGGGGGAATCAGGTACAGGCGGGAGGACAAACTGCTTTCAAGACAAACGACAGATCGAGAGGATAAGTACATCTTTTATTCAATGCAAGCGATTGCCGGACAAAAACAAGAAACAATTAACATTGTTGTAATATCAAGAAAAGCCGCAAATTAAAACAATATTATTGTCCCAGCAACAGGCAGCGAAAGCATAGAAAAGTACTGATAAAAATAAAATGCCCTGTCTGCTTTAGCAGGCAGGGGCAGATCTTTTTTCACAACACCACATTAATCATCCGAGATTTCAATATTCGGCAATGATTGATTAGTAGAATTATGCTTTTGCACGTTGGCTGCCAGCTTGCGTGCTATAGCGCGGTATTTTTGACTAATTGATGATTCAGGATCGGTAGCAACAGAGGGTTGCCCCCTGTCAGCATCTGCACGAATAGATAAATCCAGTGGCAAAGAACCCAACAACTCGGTCTGATAATCGCGCGCTATGCGCTCACCACCACCCTCACCAAAAATATGCTCTTCGTGGCCACAATTGGAGCAAATATGGATCGCCATATTTTCAATCACACCTAATATTGGCACATTGACTTTACGGAACATTTCTATGCCTTTTTTGGCATCCAACAAAGCTATGTCTTGCGGTGTAGTTACAATCACTGCTCCCGTGACCGGCACTTTTTGGGCGAGGGTAATCTGTATATCCCCAGTACCAGGTGGCATATCGATAATCAGATAATCCAGGTTATCCCAACGGGTTTGCATCAACAATTGCTGCAGCGCGCCGGTCGCCATAGGGCCACGCCAAAGCATGGGGGTTTCCTCGGTAACGAGATAGCCCATGGAAATCGATTGAATACCATGGGCATTGATCGGCAGCATTTGCTGCTTGCCCTGTTCACCCACTACTTCAGGACGGCGTTGCCCTACCCCCAGCATTTGCGGCTGGCTGGGACCGTAAATATCTGCATCCAGAATGCCAACACGCGCGCCTTCTGCCGCCAGGGCCAACGCAAGATTTACCGCAGTAGTAGACTTGCCTACACCACCTTTGCCCGAAGCCACTGCAATAATGTTTTTTACCTGCGGAATCGCCTGGGAATGCGCCGCACCTTGAACAGTTGCCATAAATAAACCTCCGCGTAACGCTATCTAACGCCCATTTTCTTGCCGCACCCTAACAAAAAAGGGTGCCTATTGGCACCCTTTTTTTACCCGGCCTCTTTGCAGGACGGGTATCAACTCACTTCCGCCAGCTGCTCCAGATCATCGCGATCATGTTGGTGATCTTTCGCCAGTAACATATAAACCGATGGCAATACGAACAAGGTAAAGAAAGTACCGATGGTCATCCCTAGTACCAATACGATACCAATCGCATTACGCGCCTCAGCGCCAGCGCCCGCTGCAAATATCAACGGCGTGTGCCCGGCGATAGTCGCCACACTGGTCATCATTACCGGACGCAAACGCAATGAAGATGCCTCACGAATCGCCTCAAGCTTGGCCATTCCCTGCTCTTGCAATTTATTGGCAAACTCCACCACCAGGATGCCGTTACGCGCAATCAATCCCATCAGTGTTACCAAGCCTACCTGGGAATAAATATTCAGGGTGCTGGTAAAACCATTAGTGAAGAATGGAATCGGCATCGGAATTTTGAGGAAGGTGAACAAAAGCGCACCAAACATCGCCAACGGTACTGAGCCGGCAAGGATTACCAACGGATCGCGGAAGCTGTTGTACTGCGCCGCCAGCACCAGGAAAATCATCAGGATTGCCATCAGGAACGCAGGCAAAAAAGTATTCCCTTCGCGAATTAATTGACGCGATTCGCCGGTGTAATCAATGGTATAGCTTTTAGGCAGGATTTTACGTGCCTCCGTCTCTACATGAGCCAGAGCTTGTCCCAATGGAGCGCCGGTAACACCACTGATTTTCACCGCATTTAACTGCTGCATCCGGTTAATCGTCCGCGGCTCAGTGGTATGGGTAATGCTGGCCACTTGATCCAGGCGAATCAACCCACCATCGGGTCCGGTGACATAAAGGCTCGCCAAATCGTCCGGGTTTAAGCGCTCAACCCGCTTCACTTGTGGAATCACCTTGTAACTTTGCCCCGCCATGTTGAATCGATTGACATAACCACCGCCTAACAAGGTGCCTACATCATTAGTCACAACCTGCAAATCCAAACCGAGGTCGGCTACCTTTTCACGATCAATACTTAGCTTGTAATCAGGTTGATCGACTTTCACATCCAGAGTCTGGAAGTAAAACATGCCGGACTTCACCATAATTTCCTGCACTTTTAATGCATATTCATAAATCTCTTTGATATCTGCCGTAGAAGCCAAAACGATCTCGACCGGGAACTGGCCTCCACCAGGCAATGCAGGTGGCGTAATGGGCAGAATTTTCACCCCCGCGATCGCTGATAACTTTTGTTGTACCTCCGGCATGATTTGGAATACATCGCGCTCGCGCTCCTCCCAGGGTTTGGTGACCATGCCTGAAAAGCCACCGGTGGGGAACGTTAATTGGAAAGTAAACGCGGTTTCCGGAACGCTCATAAAGACTTCATTCACTTGTTTACCATAATGCGACGCCTGATCCACCGTGGAGTTGGCTTGCGCATCCACAATTCCGAAAATAACCCCTTGGTCTTCAGTGGGCGCCAGTTCTTTCGCAGAAAAAAGATACAGTGGGAAACACAAAATGGTTATACCAATCCAGAAGATATAAACGCCCGCACGATTCTGCAAACTCGCCTGCAATTTACGGCCATACCATTCACGGAAACGCTCAAAAGGTTTTTCCAGCGGCGCTTTTAAACCGGTATGCGGTTTCAACATGCGCGAGCCCAGCATTGGTGACAAGGTAATCGCAACAATGGCCGAAATAGTTACCGCACCGGCAAGCGTAATCGCAAATTCACGGAACAAAGATCCAATCAAACCACCTTGCAAACCGATAGGGATATATACGGAAGCCAAGGTGACGGTCATTGCCAGGATCGGACCAGCCAGTTCTCGCGCCGAAATAATCGCCGCCTGGAATGGTTTCATCCCGTCCTGAATATGACGTTCAATGTTCTCCACCATAACGATCGCATCATCCACGACCAAGCCCACACAAAGTACGATAGAAAGCAGTGTTAGCAAATTTAGTGAGAAGCCGCACACTTGCATAATAAAAAGTGCACCAACCAATGAAAGCGGAATAGCCAATACCGGAATAATGACCGAGCGACTGAACCCCAGGAACAGGAAGATTACAATCACGATAATTAATAAAGTTTCCGAAAGGGTTTTGATTACTTCATGGATCGCCGCATCGATGTATTCGGTAGAGTCGTAGGCAACTGTGCCGGACAAACCCGTCGGCAATTCGGCCTTAATCGCTTCCATCTCCTTATTCACCGCTTTCATAACATCCAATGCGTTCGCATTAGGCGCAACCCAAACCCCCATGAATACCGCAGTATCACCTGAGTAATTAACTACCGTATCGTAGTTTTCTGCACCCAGGGTGACATCGGCAATATCACTGAGGCGAATAATACCTTCAGCCGAGTTGCGGATAACCAGCTGCTTAAATTCATTAACATTTTTCAGATCGGTATCGGCGCGCAGATTTACCTGTGTATAGGTTCCACGAGTTTGTCCCACCGCTGCCTGCACATTGTTCGCCGCTAATGCGGCCCGAACTTGCACCGGGGTCACGTTTAATGCCGCCATACGCTCAGGCTTCAGCCAAATACGCATCGCAAACGTTCTGCCACCCAATACATCCGCTTTTTGCACACCGGCAACTGCAGTTAAACGCGGCTGTATCGAGCGTGTTAAAAAGTCGGTGATCTGGTTTTGTTCAAGAATTTCCGAACTGAAACTCAAATAAGCCGCTGCAAACTGGGAATCCGCCGCTTCAATGCGAATAGCAGGCACTTCTGCTTCTGGCGGTAAATCACCGCGAACCTGATTCACCTTGGCCGAAATTTCGGTCATGGCTTTGAGCGGGTCATAGTTCAGGCGCAAGTGCGCAGTAACAGTAGACATACCCATTGCACTTTGCGATTCGATGTAATCAATACCGCCAGCGGATGCGATAGCGCGTTCAATCGGTGTAGTGATAAATCCACGCACTAACTCTGCGTTAGCACCGACATAAACGGTATTGATGATAATGACGGAAATGTCACTACGTGGATATTGGCGGACAGTCAGGTTGGAACCCGCCTGTATCCCCAAAATTAAAATAAGCAGGCTCACCACTATGGCGAGAACCGGCCGCTTGATAAAGATATCAGTAAATTTCATAAGTTAGGCTCATGGGCTTTTTGGCTTATGGAGTAAAGCATCCAGTGCATTCCGTTCGCTCCGCGTACCCGGAGCGAACAGGCAATAAATTAGCTATCCGCAGGGGTAGGTTCGAGTTTGAATTCGGGAGTAGGCAAAGCACCAACCGTTACCGTCTGGCCATTCAGCAATTTGAATGCGCCCGCACTGGCTACTACATCACCCACTTTTAAACCTTCAACAATTTCTACAAAATCGCCACGTGCCTTACCCAAACGTACGAACTGTTGACGCGCTTTATAAGTACCTTCTTTTTCGCCCGCCTCGATAACAAACACTGTATCGCCAAACGGAGCATAAATTATCGCGGTGCTCGGCACAGCCAATACTTCCTGCGGATCAGAGAGGGTTACTTTGGTTTCAACCGCCATACCCGGAATCAAGAGGCTATTTTCATTTTGCAAATAAGACTGCACGATCGCGTTGCGAGTTACCGCACTGATCTCCGCACCGATGGCGGTGATCTCACCACTAATTGTCGAATTAGAGCCATCACCCACATTC
>JAJQJO010000221.1 GCA_021323495.1 Cellvibrio sp.
CAATTCGTTGCTGTTGGAATACACCCCTTTCGCCAATTTACAAATCCGCGGCGGCTTGCGCAACGGCGAGGATATACCCCAGCGCGAGGAAGGCAACTACCTGAATTTTTTTGCGCAATTGCATTTCTATTATTGATTGATTATTTACTTTTTTGAAGTTTTGCAGGAAAAATCTGCCTGTTTCTCGCTCCCGAGCTCCGCTTGGGAATGCATATCCAGCCGGTTAAATTGGATCTACCATTTGCAATGCAGAGGTATGAAACGAAATTGTGCTCCCCTCGCTCCGTCTGGAGCGAGAAAACTTTTTTAAATTCCAGGTTCCGTTTGGAAGGAGGAAAAGTATTAAAGAATATATCGTCAACTTACCCTTAATCAGCCAGCGTCGTTTTTTGAATACGTTTCCGGTTGAGCAATAGGGCTACAGAAAATCGACCCGCAAATAGAATATTAATCCTGGCAAAATGCCCGAGTTTTAATATCACCCCCACAAACCCGGTAACGGCCAGCACTAATCCCACTACCATCAGACAGAGCGCTGTCAGCATTTGTTGCTGTGCGCTATCGCGCGCTGCATCGAGCTTATCTGTTGTTAAATTGGTGACAATACGTTGTATATCCAGATTATCCTTACCCATGACCTTTTCCTCGCAACTTAAAGCAGTGATTGCGAAATTCTCCTTCCCAAGAGAAATCCTATTAACATCGAAGTAAATGTACGCCTGCAACCAATAGCAAGTCTGTGAGAAATTACCCAGGGTTTCTGTAGGATTTTGTAACTCTTGTTAACAGAAAATAAACCTAAACGACATCCAGTCTGATTGGAATATGAAAAGATAGCTGGAAATAATAAACGGGAATTACAAGTTAAACGAATAATCCAGATATACCTTGCGTACCCTATCTGTATTACCCTCTGGTTCAAAATTGGCGAGGCGCAGTGAGATGCTATGTTTGCGCGCGGGTTTGTACACAAAATCCAGATCAAACTCACGACCGATATTATTGCCGTCCAGATCATCTTTAAAAAAGTGGTACGACGTTTCTACCCGCAAGGGCGATGCGCGCCACAACAATCCCAGCGAAAAATTGCGCACTCCCGTATTGGGAGTATTGCCGATCTCATCGGCCCAGCCTTCAAAATCGTGATTGGACCCTAAGGGTGTGACAAAGGCAGCGCCATCGTTTGCGCCGAGGATTTCGTAGCGGCTGCTGAGTTCCCAGGTATTGATACCGAAACCGAGATCCACCAGATAATAAGGTAAATTGTCGGCCGATAATTCAAAGCGGTTTTGTTGCGCCAGCTCGATTTGCACGCGATATTTTATTGCACTGGCTTTGTAGTTCAGGTTGTAACTGCCACCCACGGTATTGTTGGATACCGCCGGCATATCTTTATTATCGATACGATAACCATAGCCGACAACACGGGTGTAATCCCACTCGTTCCATTCGAGCCGGGTGAGATGGGTATGCTGTTTGTGATCCCCCAGAAATGCCGCAGGGCGCCATGCGTTGCCGTAATCGTGTGTGCGTCCCGAATTATTTTCGTCGGCGTCGTCACCATAGATACGGTTGGCATTGGCGACATAGCTGTAAGTGAAATTGGAATTACTGGCGAGTTTGAATTTACCCAGCAGCGCGTCAAAGGTCTGTTCGTTTTGCCAGAAACCGTTTCCGCCAACAAACCGTTGGTAGTCAAAATTAATGCGTTGGCGGCCGAGATGGATAGTGGCGGCGTCCACATTCAGCGACACCAATGCCTGGTTGAATTCGGCACCCGGTGGATCAGGAATTAACGGCTCATCATTAAAATGTACACCGTCGCTGTGGTCGTCTTTAAGCCCGGTGCCTACGGCGTCCACTTCCAGCGTTGAGCTGAACATATCGCTCCATTCGGATTCGAGATTGGCGCGTATCAATAGCGATGCAGATTGTCCTGAATTGTCGGCATCGACCTGGGCATAACGCGCACGGCTGCCCCAATCGACGGTATGTTCGCCGAGCGCGGATACCCCGGGCGACAAGGCAAGTAATAACGCTGCTAAAAATATTTTCACTTGGTGCAATCCTTTTTTATTGCCAGTCTTCAGCATTGCCATCGTGTAAAAAAGTCACGCCATCGAGTTTATCCATTTCTTCGTAGAGTGGATCGGGCATCGGGTTTTGGCGCGCATCCATATAAGTCATGGCGGGCAGGTGATAAATATCCACATGTTCCATAACATTATTGAACATATAGATTTTTTCCAGCGCGGGTAAATCCTTGTAGGTGAATTGCGCAATCTGGTTATCGTTAATTTTTAGCAGTTTTAGTGCGGGCAGTGCAGCCAGTTCCAGCGCCGTTAATTTGTTGCCAAAAATATATAACTCTTCCAACCCCGGTAATTCGCTGAAAGCTACCTGGGCGATGTTATTTTTGGCGAGATTGATATGGCGCAGCTGCGCTAACTTCCCGATGCTCACCACACTGAGCTGGTTGTTGTAGAGCGATAATTTTTGTAGCTGCTGGAATTGTTCAATCCCGGCAACCGATGCGATATTTTTTGAATGGCATTCGATTGCAGTGATCTCGGCCAGGCTCTGCCAGTTTTTCTTGTGCGCCAATTCCATAACGCAGTGTTTGAAATTCGCATCTTGCAGGGGGATATCCAGCGCCTGGGTGAAGGCGCTGGAGAGGATCAGCATCAAACCGCAACTGATTATTTTAGTCATGGCATAGGTTCGCAGGTGAAATAGATGCGGCGCATTATATGGCCTTCTTCACCTGGGCGAGGAGAACACAAACACCTTTTGCCAACACCACTTCGCTTGGTTCATCCAGCGGCGAGCCGCCCACATCTTCTTCGGTCAGGATCAGGTGCGAAGCGTCTTTTATCAGCCGCCACTGCGGCACCGTCAGCGCCAATTGCTGCACGTCTGCCTGCGCAAACACACCGAGCGGGCGCACCTGTCCGTCGCGTTTGGAAATCGCCCAGAGTTGCAGGTTTTTATCCTCTGCAATTTCCACCGCCTCCCATTTCAACCAGAGTTGCGCGCCGCCAGTGGCGGTAAGCACCGTTAGCTGTGGTGCGCCGGATCCATCGGTAAGTACCGCGACATAATCGGCATTGGGTTGTTGCAGCGGGGCGCGTGCAACCAGCAGCCAGATACACACGGCGAGCAGCAGGCTCGCGCAGGCCGAAATCCCGGGCCAGAGCCAGGCAAAGCGCGGTTCCCGCACCGGGCGGGAAGAAGTTTGCTGTTGCAGGCGGGCTTCTATACCACGCCAGGTATCCGGATCGGGTTCGATGCCTTGTTGTTCATCGCTAAGGCGCATGAGCTGTTCTTCCCAAAAACTGACCTCGGCTTGTAACGCCGTATCCTTGTGCAACCGCTGTTGGAACTGGTCGCGCCCGGCGCCGCGCAGTACACCGGTGACATAGTCAAACGCGAGGTTTTTGCCCTCTACCAGTGACTCTGGTGTCTGGCTTCCAGACGGCCCTATTTGCTTTCCAGGCATAGCCTCAACCTTTCCGCGCCGCGATGCAGCCAGGATTTGACGGTGTTGGTGTTAGTGGCAAATTGCTGCGCGATTTCCTCGCGCGAATAGCCGTATAAATACGCCAGCTCGATACTGCGTTTGATGTTGTCGCCGAGGGTGGTCAGGCATTGGTGCAGGTGAAACCTGAGCTGGCTGGCGCCGACACTGTGCTCGGGTTCATCACCACCGGGCAGGTCATCCATCAGATCATTATGGGCGACAAATTTATCCTTGATACGCGTTTCTACGGCGAGCCGGTCCAGCGCCCGGTAGCGCGCAATACTGGCCATCCAGGTCAGCGGCCGGGCGAGGTGAGGCCGATAACTGGCGGCGTTATTCCAAATCTGCAAAAACGCCTCCTGCAATACTTCATTGCTCAGCTCCCTGGATTTAAGGATGCGCCAGGCCAGGGCGTTCAAGTAGGGGCCGACCCGCTCAAACAGCGCTTTGAGCGCGGCCTGGTCGCGCAGGGCACAGCGGGCGATCAGATTGATCAACTCATCGTCCTGGTTATCAGTCGGTGCAGTCATGTCGGGATTCGTTCCTTATTCGGTGTGTTTGATCCCATCTACGGCTTAAACGCTAAAAAGTTGCAGTTGCCGTACCCAATTCAGGCACCATTTTGCGTTTAGTGCGCAAAATGGTGCGACCGGGTTTGGCAATTTGCCGAGTATAAGCCCGTGGCAGCCTGTCGTCGCCACTGCAAAACCGTCTACTACAGACATACAGCGCGTTCAAACTATTACCTAATTAATAACGATAAAAGGTATTCGCTATGTTCAAGCTCAATCGCTATACCGGCGTGCTCTTTGCGCTCGCCACCCTGATCGGTTTCACTGCCACCAGCCCCGCCGCCGCCAAACCTTATAAGGCAGCGGAAATCTATTCGAAGCAAACCTATAAATACGGCCGCTATGAAATGCGCATGCGCGTCGCCAAGGGAAGCGGGGTGTTGTCCACTTTCTTCACTTACAAAAATGGCTCCGAGCAGGCAGGTGTATTTTGGGAGGAGATCGATATCGAGATCTTCGGCAAGAACAACGCCACCCAATGGCAGAGCAATGTGATTATCGGCACCAACCGTCCCACCACCAAAACTGAAGGCCTGCACACCACGCCGTTTTCCATGGGCGATGGCTATCACACCTATGTGCTGGAATGGACACCTAACTACATCGCCTGGTATGTGGATGGGACCCAAACGCGCCGTATTAACGGCGGGCAATTTGTGACCAGCCTGACCAGCCCGCAAGACCTGCGGTTTAACCTGTGGGCAGCGAATATCGCCGCGTGGGTCGGCCCCTGGAATGACAGCATCCTGCCGGTATATCAATTCGTAAACTATATCGAATACAAACCTTACGTCGCCGCGACCAATAGTTTCGGCACCGGCTGGCGTGATGACTTCAACAGTTTTGACACCAACCGCTGGAACAAAGCCAACTGGACTTTTGGCGAAAACCTTGCCGATTTCGACCCCAATAATGTAGTGGTGAAAAACGGCACTCTCGTCCTCGCACTGACGCGTGAAGGCCAAACCGGTTATACCGGCACTCCGCCAGCCGATGGTGGCAGTGGTGGCAGCAGCAGTAGCGCAGCCCCTACGTCTATAACTATTCAAGCCGAGAGTTTTAACGAAGTGGGTGGCAGCGTAACTGTCGCTGGCGGCACCGTGGGTTATATCGATGCGGGTGAATGGTTCAAATACAACAACGTGAATATTCCACAAACCGGCACTTACAAAGTGGAATACCGTGTGGCCTCGGCGCTCACAACAGCCCAGTTCACCCTGGATCGCAACGGTGTAGGTTTGGGCACCATCAGCGTACCCAACACCGGCGGCTGGGGTAACTACCAGACGATCTCCCACAATATTTATCTGAACGCCGGTGTGCAGAGTTTGGCGATCTATGCCAACAGCGGCGGCTTTAATATTGATTGGATCAAGCTGACAAAAATCTAGCTACATTTTTTGCTTTTGGGGGTTGGAGGCATCCTGTCTCCGCCCCCGTTTTTATTTTGTAGTGTTATTTTTCCAAACGGTTATGAGGTAAATATTATGCGGCGTTTGTTATACGTGTTATTAGCGGTCACCATGGGATTAGCGGCTCATCTGGTGAATGCCAAGGTGTACAAAGGCGCAGAGGTTTATAGCAATGATGCCTATGTCTATGGCCGCTATGAAATACGCATGCGCGTCGCCAATGCCAGCGGTGTTTTATCCACTTTCTTCACCTACAAAAACGGTTCGGAAGTGGGCAATACTTTTTGGGAAGAAATCGATATCGAAGTATTCGGTAAAAATAATGCCACGCAATGGCAGAGCAATATTATTCTCGGCAGTTCGCGCCCCACGCTCCAGGCGGAGCAAACCCACACCGCCAATGCCTCACTCGCCGATGCCTACCACACCTATGTAGTGGAGTGGACACCGGATTACGTCGCCTGGTTTTTGGATGGCGTAGAAGTGCGCCGCATCACCGGCACCAGCACGGTTACCAGCCTCACTAATGCACAGTCATTGCGTTTTAATTTGTGGTCGTCCGAGTCAGTGCCCTGGGTCGGCGCCTGGGATGAAAGCGTTTTGCCGGTTTATCAATTTATCAATTACATCGACTACAAAACTTACAACACTACCACCAACACATTTGAAGCTGGCTGGCGCGATGATTTCAATAATTTTGACACCAGCCGCTGGGGCAAAGCTAATTGGAGTTTTGATACCAACCGCGTCGATTTTGCGCCGGAAAATGCGGTGGTAAAAGACGGTATTTTGATACTCGCATTAACCAAAGAAAACGCCACCGGATTTAGCGGCACACCACCAGCCGATGAACCCGCCAGTAACTCCAGTTCCAGTTCAACCGCTGTTTCAAGTCCAGCGGCAAGCTCAAGTGCAGCGAGCAGCATTGCGACGAGTCTTGCAGCGAGCTCGGTCGCGGCAGCGACTTCATCAGTCGCCAGGTCCAGGGCAACCAGCGGTGGATCAGGTGGGGGTGG
>JAJQJO010000006.1 GCA_021323495.1 Cellvibrio sp.
ATATAACGGCCCGGTTCCCATGGATAAAAAAGGCCAAAGCGGAGCCCATGGGAGGGAAATATTACCCAGGGTTCCGGATGAGGTGAAAGCCCGGAGTGCAGATATTTTTTTTAAGGTATGGCAAAAAGCCAAAAATAATAAACAGTATCAGGCATTACTAGCCGCACATAAAAGTATATGGAAGACCACCAACTAATAACGAGGCCGATTGGCAGTTACAGCGCAACCGGAAAATTCAAAATTTGTTCGCTTAAGTAATTCTTTAAATTGCGCAGCAATAATTCATTTTGGTACTGGTGGCCGATGCTCACCCGGATAAATGATTCATACCCTACTCCCCGCCAGGCCTTGACCATCACATTTTGGGATAACAGATAATTAGCGACTTTAATTGAAGGCGCTTCTATATCGATAAACAGAAAGTTGGTTGATGAAGGTGCTACTGCAATACCCCAGGACAAAATCTCATCGCGCATCCGGTCCTTTTCGCTGACGGTGAATTGAACGGTTTTTGCCAGATGTTGCTGGTCGTCCAGGGATTGTATCGCAGCAATCTGGGCCAACCTGTTTACGTTGTAAGGTGTCCTCACGCGATTTAATAAATTCGTTATGGTGCTATGGGAACAAATACCGTAGCCAACGCGCATTCCAGCGAGGCCATAGGCTTTGGAAAAAGTCCTGAGTACTATCCAGGGACGCTCCTGGTTTTGCAGGATCTCGAACACGCGCGGGAATTCAGGTTCATGCGCTGCATATTCAACATAGGCTTCGTCGATCACAAGCAAGGTGTCGGATGGACAAGCATTTACCATTAACGATAGTTCGGTGTGCGTTAAACTACAGCCTACCGGATTAGATGGATTTGCGAGCATCAGTATTTTTAACTGGTGCAGTGACCTGAGTGTCTCCAACCAGCGGGTTGCGTTGAAATTTAATGCAGAATCGATAGGCACTTCGATCACTTCGGCATCCATCATTGCGGCATAAATATGGTGCAAACTAAAAGTCGGTTTCGGAATCAATACCTTATCCCCGACATTGATAAATACTTTGCAGATGAGTGAGAGGATATCTTCCGATCCGTTGCCGGCAATAATCCGCTCCGGCGCTACACCGAGTTTTTCGCCCAACTTTTCGCGCAAATAAAAACAATCACCATCGGGATAGATGGCGCCCGTCTGGACAGCCACCTGCAAAGCGGCGAGCGCCCTGGGGCTCATACCAAAAGGATTTTCATTCACCGATAGATTATGGATTACACGCGGATTATCACTGCTACTAAATCTATCGATGCTAATACCGGCATCGTAGGTAGGCAAATTGCGGACGCTCCGGCGCGCCTTTGATAACAAATCGAGATCGAGATCCATGCTTAACCCTTTTATCTATTTATGTTGTGGTCGGTCGCTGTTAAATATTTTGTTCCGGTACCAATGCGGCAGACGGAGCAGGTTTGGGCGGGCTTGCTTTAACCAGAAATAAAATAAGTTGTAACAGCGCGGTAACAGCCAGGCCGAGCATTAACCCGTACCACACTCCCTGGATAGAAAGGTCCAATAGATAACATGCGCCCCATGCAGCGGGTAAACCAATTATCCAATAACCCAAAATGGAAAGTTGCAACGGACTTTTTACATCGCCAATACCGCGTAAAATACCCAAACCAATATTTTGTCCGGCATCAAACACTTGCAGAAATGCGGCAATCGCCAGCAGGCTGATTGCCAGGTTGAGGATGGAACTGTTTTGCATTTCCTCTGCGCTCATAAACGGGAACAATACCCAGTGCGGCACAAGCAGGTAAGGCACAGCAATAATTGCCGTAGCAATGGTGCCCAACCACATGCCTGCAATTCCCAGCTCGCGCGCGCGCAAAAATTTCTGTTGCGCATACGCTTCACTGATACAGATAGATGCTGCGGAGGAAATGCCGGCAGAGATCATAAAGGTGATATAGACCAATTGATTGACGACGGTATGCGCGGCTAATTCATGCACACCCAGGCTACCGACCAGTAACATCAGCAGGGTAAAAAAACCGGCCTCGGAACCGTAAGTGGCGGCTATAGGTAAACCCATTTTCCAGGTCGCCATTATTGATTCGCGGTCAGTCTCCCACCACTTCCAATGAATGTAGGGGCCAAGCACCGGGTGCCTGAGTGCAATAAAAATAAACGCGATAAACGAAAAAATTAATACGCACAATGTCGTCACCGCGACGCCGATAAAACCGAGTGCGGGCAAGCCCCAGGCACCAAAAATTAATCCGTAGTTCAACAGGATCGTCATGGTTACTGCCATCAGGGTGATCATTAATAAAGGGCCGGGCGCTTTTAATCCCACCGAAAAATGGCGGACACTTTGAAACCAGAGGCAAGGCAACATCCCGAGTGCAACTATGGTCAGATAGTCCACAGTTTTTGCCGCGACTTCCGGGTCTTGCCCAAGCAACACCAGCGGCGTTTCAAGCAACCCCATTACTACAATAAATACCAATGCGACTACGCTCGCCCAGATAAAACTGGCGTTCAACAATTTTGGAATGGCTGCGTAATCCTTGCGCCCTGCTGCGCCCGCCACCAGATTACCGGTGGCCGTCACTAATCCGGTGCCCATAGTGCGCAGCTGGTTAAATAGCGCAATGGCAAGGCCACCGGCGGCCAGGTCAAGTGCGCTCAATGTGCCGAGCATAACCAGGTCAACAGTCGCGATGGCGACATAAGCAAAATTGGTTAATATCAACGGCACTGCAAGTTTGCCGATCGTGCGGGAGTGCGTTACATATATTGCTGGCATGATTGAAATTCCTGCGTAATTTTCCGCTTGTTCTTGATACATATGAGGATAGAAAAACTTTTGGATAGAAAAACATCTGGATAAAAAATTCACCAATGATTTACCAAAGCTGTACCTCTTGCCCGATCCCAGCGCGCCGGGCATGTTCAGCCGTTATCCGGCCGAGCGCGACGTCGGTAATTATCATTCCACTGTTGTACGCGAACACAATTTGCGCATCGTTGATGCGCCCTGGTTTTTCGCCGTTAAGGATTTGCGCCAGCTCCGCATTGACGGCGGGAATATTGCCGTTCCCATCCACCATATCGGCGCTGGTGACTTTCATTTGCTGTTCATCGGTAGCGACAATGTAGTCCGCTTTATGCAGCACCTCTGGCTCAACGCCGTAGCCCACCAGGATGATAAGTGCACCGGGTTTTAACCAGTGGTGCGGAATAGATTCGCGCGCAGAACGGCCGGTGACCGCAATAATAATGTCAGCTTCGGCAACACTTTGTTGGAGATTGGCCGAGCGGACAATATGGCGCTCGGGATAATAACGACGCAGGTTTTCTTGCGCGCTGTTAATACCTGCTTCATGGCTGCCATGCATGATTAATTTTTCCAGCGATGGCATGGCAGTAACCAGCATTGGCAATGCAATTTGCCCTTGCGCACCGGTGCCGACCACCAGCGCAGTTGTTGCACCTTTTCTCGCTGACATTTTCGCAATCAATGCCGAGGTCGCCGAGGTGCGCAGCGGCCCCAGTTGTTGCACATCCATCAACGCCAGTGGCTGCCCCGTTGCATCATCAAGAATAAAAATAAATGAATAAAACTGATAGCGGTTGCGCGAGCGATCTGAATCGTACTCGTACACTACTTTGAACCCGACACTTCTGGAGGCGGCATCGCGCCCCGCCATACTGTAGGCAATGGAATGTTTATCCACCGGCTCCAGGATAACTTTCAGCGGGTTTGCTGAATCCGGGTCAGCGAGCGACAGGAAGGCTTGCTGCACAATGTCCAGGATTCCTGGCAAAGGAATATCCAGCTGCGATAACGCCTGCTGGTTCAAAATCAATAAAGAATGTTGTTGCGCGGTCATACATCGTGTCCTTGTTGCGTATCAGGCTTTTGCCAAAGGGAATATTGGTATCGCAGACAATTCGGGATAATGGATTTCAGCCGCGCACTCTTGGTCGGGGCGTTCCAGGGCATCGAGTAGTGATTCAATTTCAGCCGTCACACTGTCATCGAGCAGGGAATGTTTTTTCATCCATTCATCGTTATAAACGGTGTCCAGATATTTTTCGCCCGCATCGCAAATCACTACCACAATGTTGCTGTTTGCCGGTGCACGGCTCAGCTCCAGCAAGGCCTGGTAAATTACGCCGCCGGCGGAACCGCCCACCATTAGCCCTTTTCGTTTTGCCAAAATCCGCGCGGTGAGAAACGCGTATTGGTCAGTGACTTTCAGGCCCTTGTCGATCAGGTCGTACTCAATTAATTGGCCGATCTCGGCGCCCTCCGGGGTTCCGGTGCCGGATTGCAAATAGGCTTTGCCCGGCCCACCAAAAATAATTGAGCCTTCGGGTTCAACGCCGATTATTTGTGGCCGCGCACCTTTGTGTTTCAGCGCTTTAGCGGTACCGCAGAGCGAACCGCCCGTGCCCACCGCACCGACCAGGTGAGTAAGGCCATCGCCGAGTGTTGCGTAAATTTCTTCAGCCATCGGGTAATAGCCACGGCTATTGGCAGGGTTGTGATGTTGGGCAGTCCAGACTGCACCGTAATTTTTTGCAAGTTCTGCGGCGGTTTCATCGCGTGCGGCGGTGGCAAGTTCTTCGTCGCCGGCAGCGCTAATACAAATAACCTCTGCGCCGAGGGCACGCATCATCCTGATTTTGTCTTGCGCTGCATGATTGTCGACCACGGCGGTAAAGCGGTAGCCACGTTCGGCAGCAATTAATGCCAGGGCCACGCCGGTATTACCCGAGGTGGACTCTACAATCCAGCCGCCCGGTTTTAGCAATCCCGATGATTCGGCTTCATCAACCATTTGTTTTGCCATGCGGATTTTTACGCTGCCGGTCGGATTGTTCTGTTCCAGTTTGACCAGCAGTCGGCAATGATTTGCGGTGGTAACCAATTCAAAAAATGCGCAGCCTCCAATATCATCGGAGACACGCGTAATAACCGGTACCTTTTGTGCATTTGTATGTAATGAATTTGTGTGTAGTGAATTCGTTTGTAGTGAATTGGTGTGTAGTGAATTGGTGTGTAACGCATTTGACGGCGCAGTTGATGTTGCACTGGATAATGTATTGGATAACGTATTGGATGATGTATTGGATAACATATTAGATAGCACAGTAGTCATGACTAACTTTTCTCCTACCGATTGAGTTGTTATTTATAAGTTGGAATCCAATTGCCAATGGACTTCATGGTCGTCAAACCACATGGCAACCTTGGGAATAATGGGAAGGCTATGAAAACAGGATTCATTGGAATCCATCTGGTAACCCGCCGTGTTGGGATACACCAGGACATCGTTAATGGCAGGCCTGGCGGTGAAGGGAATTTTTCGCCAGCTCACCATATCGCACTCAAGGCAACTACTGCCCGCGATTGCCGTGGGGAAAATATGTGGCGATGCAAGGTCATCACCATTATTTTTTAGCAGCGACGGCGAAGGCAAAAATTCACTTCCAAACCATTGCTCTGATAATGAAAAACTCATGCCCGCAACAGTGGCAATCCAATAGTGATGCCCGGTATCAATCAGCTTTACGCCCTGGATATTAAATATCGACACTCCGGCCTGGTCTAATAAAGCGCGGCCGGGTTCCAGTGCTAATTGAATTTGGTTTTCGCGCAGCTGTTGCGCAAGTGAATAATGCGAGGAGGTCGGTGTCGATAAGAATAAATCCAGCGCAGCGGACGGATGCAGTTCATTGCCGTAGGGATAAAAACCATCCCTGAAAATTTGTGCGCGATGAAAATGTTCCGCCGCCAACGAATTCTGGAATTGCATCCAGTTATCGGTAGATGTGTACTTGACTGGCAACCCACCGCCAATATTGATTTGGTTACAACTGGAAAAACCGCGTTCGCGCGCAGCGATAATCCATGTCACTAATTCATGGGTTACGGCGGAGCGCCGGGGTATATCGTATCCGGACAAATGGAAACTGAAGCCCACCAGGGTTATGCGCTGTTGATAAGCTTGCAGGAGGTTCAAGGCAGCGGATAACTGCGCACCGGTAAGCCCAAAACGGCTATTGGTTTCGCACGCAGGTTGAAAGCGTAAGCTAATTTTTGGCTTGGGCAATCGGGCGTGCGGCAGGTCAACATTGGAACCCTCGTCCATCCCTGCCAGGCTGATTATGTTGTGCAACTCTTCGATGCTATCAATCGCAATCTGCGCGCCCTGGAAAATAGCCAATTGCAACAATGCCATTTCCTTTTGAGGGCCGGACACACCGATGCAATCCCCGCGGATACCGGCGGCCAGGGCTAATTCCAACTCTTGTTTGCTGGCGACATCAATACCAATGCGGGCCTCCCTGCATGCCCGGGCAAACGAGTGCGCCTTGTTGGCTTTTTTAGCGAAGAAAATATTCGCGTTTAATTGATGCTTATTGAGCACTGCCTGGATACCCGCAATATTTTCGGAAAATTGTTGGGGAAATACGCAATGCAGCGGCGACCCGATGCCCTTGACCAATTCAAAAATTTTTCCCGGATGGCGCAACTTCAACAGGCGGGTATATTTACCTTCCAGCGCCGGCAAATCCGGATATGCAAGCGAGGGAGAAAGAGATTGCTGCGCGCGCGGTTCTTGCTGGGCCGTCATTGGCGTGATACCTCGATACTGTTATTCAGCCTGAATCCTGCCATCAACACTAGCGCGGCCATCAATACATTAATAAACAGCACGCCCAACAGGAACAAGCCTGAATTGACGACGCCGGATTGCGCATCCTTATGCTCGGCCAAAGCAAAGCGTGGCTGTGTGTCGAAATCAGCAAAGGTAACCGGGGTTTGGCAGGTAGCGCACACATTGAAATCACCCCGCTCGTTTGCGGCAATTATCTTTTGTTGGAAGTAATGCCTGAGTGCCCGATGATGCGCTTCAACGCGCTGCAAAAAATCTCGCTGCTGTGCCAACCCATTGCCAGAAACCGTGATCAACGATTGATAAAAAAGGCTCGCAGGTGACAACCATTTCAGTCGGTTGCCGATACGGTATTGCGCATCCAATTGCGTGGAAAATTCTTGTTCCAACCCGCGCATGGATTTTTCTATTGCATCAATTTTGGCGATTTTTACCAGCGCATAATCCTGGCTCGAGGCTTGGTGTTGCGCTAATTCCGGATGGTCCTGGAAGAAACCGGCCAGGGTTTTTTCAGAATTACGCTCAACCTGGTCAGTAGCGGTGCGCAGGTCATTAATGTAGGTTATGCGCGATGGAAGCGGTGCGAGGAAATTGACCAATGTATTGCTGACCATTGGTATCGCCACTGCAAGCAGCAGCCAACAGGCAACCAATACCGTTGCGTTGTGCGCGGGTGATTTTCCTTTTGCTATGCACCAGGCCGACAGCAGGATCCAGAACAGGCTGTAAGCGCCGATCATCAAGAGCACGCCAGCCACTTGCAGCAGGAAACCAATATCCACATCTTTATGCATCAGTGCCGGACTGCCAATCAACCACAACCCGGTGATCAATAAAACAGGAAGAAGTACCAGCCCGGTGCGGGTGGCCAATTGCAACAGCAATAAACGCGTGGGCGATAACCCCTGGACTATCAGCAATTTTAATTGGTCACGCTCACGCTCTTGTGCAACAGCATTAAAATTTATCGTGATCAATAACAGCGGTAAAATAAATACCAGGAAATAACAAAGGTCAAATTGGCCCACTGCGCGCACTAATGGATGTTCAGTATTTTTCTCTTGCAGCACCGCTTGTTTGGTATCAACTTGCATGCGAAAAAAATACGGGTATAAATCGCTTTGCCCGATAGCGAGCGGAGCCAATAGCGAAGGCGGTTTCACCGCGTAATCCACCATTAAATAAAATGCATAACCGCGCACATCGGCAACATCATCCCACCAATTGCGCGGGGTTTTATGCGCGCCGCGTTGCTGTAGTTCCGCCCTCGCCTTTTCAATAGCTTGCTGTTGCTCATTGGCAATTTTATTAATGGTGCGCTGCTGTTCATTTACCCGCTCCTGCCCATTAAACAGCCCCAACAACGTCAGCCCACTGGCAACCAGCACTAGCAGTAGTGCCATACGTTCGCGGTAGAGATTAAGGAACTCGTGGTAAATAATTGTTTTTATCATGCTGTTCCCTCACTGGATAATTGGCGAATTGCCACACCACTTGCCACCAGCATAAATACCGCCCAGATGCCAATACTGCGCAGCGCACTGGTGTAACTGTCAATCACTTGCGGCAGCGCAGGTGGTTGGTAAGAAAATTCGGGGATGGTGTCCCACAGCTGTTTATCACCCAAGTGATTCGCGTCTTTATGGTCGCGCACGTCTGCGTTTAATGTTTGCATCAAGCCACGGCGATATTGTTCAGCGGCCGAGGTAAACAATTGGTGGTGGCGCCAATCAGTGGTAGCCAAGGCCGATGAAATCACCTGGAGCGCAATTAAGGGCGATAGCACTGCGAGTTGCTGATAGGTTTCATCTTGTAACTTCAGCTGTTGGGTGTGCTGTGAAAAAAGTTTGTCAAACACTTTATCGCTGTAACTTTCGCCGAAGAGTAATTCAGCACCGGCCCAGTTAAATGGCAGGTCGCTGATGTTGGTCACCCGGTATTGGTTGAGCGTGTCTTGTTTGTATTGCTCGATTGCGGCTAACCGATCCGGCGTGTAGAGATCGGATTCCATGCGTGAATAAAATTCCTGGGTGGATATACCGGGATAAGTATTTGCAGCTATATCAATTGCCAGCTTGGGAATTATCAATGAGGTGACGGCCCAGAAAATGAGCAGCACCGTCAAGGATTGCCGCGCTGTTTTGGTAACCATGGAAACTGCCAGGGTGAGCAATATCCAAAAAATAACGTAGCCAAGATAGGGTGAGCAATATCCAAAAAATGACGTAGCCAAAATAAAGCAGCCCCATACCGATTAACCGATAGGAATCCAGATCGCCGTTGGTAAATAACATCAAGCCACAATAGGCAGTGACCGGGAGCAGGAATAACAAGGAGAACGACAAGAGCGCGGCCGCTTTTTGCAAAAATAATTGCCGCGGTGTTTTGCCGGACAATAACAACATGCGTAAGGTGCCCTGCTCGCGCTCAGCGGCAAAAAAACCAAAACCGCAGAGGATGACAAACAGCGGCAACAACAATTGCAATATAGCGGCCGGATTCAAA
The DNA here is from genome assembly GCA_021323495.1 of Cellvibrio sp. Lineage (GTDB taxonomy): Bacteria > Pseudomonadota > Gammaproteobacteria > Pseudomonadales > Cellvibrionaceae > Cellvibrio. Next base: position 9,185 of record JAJQJO010000006.1, read on the forward strand.
GTGCCCAGCCGCTGTAATTCAATGGAATCCTGGCTATTGGCAAAAACCGGGGTATTGCGTTTGTGGGCTTCAAGGAAAAGTACATCGCCCAGATAACCGCTGGCACCCGGATCTATTACCGCAAGTGGTGTTTCCGGTTTAAAAAGATAAACACCGTAGTGTGCCGCCGAATGTGGATTTTTTTCGCCCTGGTTAAGCCAGCGGTCGCGCTCTGCAACCTGGGTCTGGGTTTTTAATAATTGCGCTTGCTGGTATTGGTAACTACTGGACGCGATGCCCAACAGCATCATGGTAAACAAGGTGAGCAGTAGCCATACCAGCCGGCCATCGCGCCGGAACAGCAACCACTCTTTTTGAAAGGATGCCATCAACATACTTCAGCTTCCCGGCATTGTTGCAAATAGGTTTGTTCAAGATCGATTTCATTTATTAATTCACTGCCGATCGAGCGCACGATTTTTCCGCTGTTATAAATCGAGATGCGGTGTGCGTCTTCCTGGGCGCGGAACAGGTCATGGGTGGCCATCAGGATCGCGCTGCCCTGGGCTGCTAATTCCTTGATCAGTTGGCTGAATTCGTAGCTGGCGGAAGGATCAAGCCCCGATGTGGGTTCATCGAGGATCAACGCTTTGGCATTTTTTGCGAGCGCCACGGCGATACCAACTTTTTGCCGCATCCCCTTTGAATAGGTGTTGACGCGGCGATGGATAGCACCCGGTTGCAACTGGACGCGCTCGAGGATTCCGGTGAGCTCACCTGCGCTGCGGACATGGCCCGCTAGCCTGGACAAGTAATCCAGGTTTTCATAACCCGTCAGCTGCGGATAGAGCGCCACCTGCTCGGGAATATAGGCGAGTTGCGCGCGGGCATCCGGCTTGTGCGTAACCGTATCGAACCCGGCTACCTCAATCCGCCCCGCGTCCGGATGCAAAAAACCGAGCACACAATTCAGGGTCGTGGATTTACCGGCACCATTCGGCCCCAGCAATGCATGTATCTCGCCTGCATTAACCGTGAGATCTATCTGGTCCACAGCAGTCACTGCCCCGAATCGTTTACTGACTCGAGTGACCGAGATAACCGGTCGATCCAGGTTTTTCATGGTGCCCAAGCTATTCATAGGGAAATCCTTGTTGAAGCTTTATCAAAACGAATGAATTAACAGCTGAAACGTTTTACTTGGAAGACGTTATAACATATCATTTTGTCCTTACAAGTGATATTCGGTCTCATTTGCAATCTGAAGTGACATTATTTGACGTTGCCCGGATTGGTTCACCGCGCTTGAAAAATTAACCAATCGGAAGGGATAGATAAAAAGCATGCAACAAATTTATTCAAAGCCCCCGGCAAAAAACGCGGCCATAACGTTTTTACCAGTTTCGTTTTTACCAGTTTCGTTTTTAATCGGGGCGATTTTTGTTACGGCCGGGTCAGCCATGGCTGCTGAAAAAAATCAAAACGACCAGGTGATTGAAACACTGCTGGTAATCGGCCAACCCCTGAATAAATCATTTGAAGCCAATGCCGGCGCATTTGGAGCAAAGGACCTTCTGGAAATACCGATCGTTATCCAAAGTATTAGCGCTGACACTATTGCCAACACCTCCGCGCGCACGGCAATCGATGTACTCTCTTTTGATTCTTCGATTTTAAGCGCGTCCTATGGCGGCAGTTTTGATAACTACCGCTTGCGCGGATTTCCGATGGATAACTTTAATACGGTCCGCAGGGATGGATTAAGCCTCGCACCGCACCATGATTTTGGCTTGGAAAATATTGAACGTATTGATGTGCTTAAAGGCCCCTCAGGATTTTTATACGGTTTCAATTCACCCGGCGGCACAATCAATTATCTAGTCAAGCGCCCCACCAACGATCCATTTCTCAACCTTAGCCTGCAAGGCACTTCATTGGAGGGACGTTATGCCGCTGCAGATGCAAGCGCGTCCCTCGCTGATGAAAAATTTGGTTATCGCGTAAATCTGGCTTATGAAAAAAACGGGGATTTTAACCATGCACGGGATATGGAACGAAACCTTGCCAGTATCGCAACCGATTTCCGCTTAAGTGAGCGCGCATTGCTGCAGGTCAATGCCGATTGGTCATCCAAATCGGCCACCGCAGACCCATTGCTGCGCGCCGACCAATCTGCGCGCACCGATCCATTAAATCCTGACTCCTACATCCTTCCGCCAACAATTGATCGACGCGATTTATTGACCGGCTCCTGGTATCGCCATGACACCAGGGGCGCAAACATTGAAATGAAATTGGAACTGACATTGGATGACGGTTGGATGTGGATAAGCCAGGGAAATTATTCCCGGGTAACACGCCATGGCGGCTACACAGATTTATTTTATATCCAGCCCAATGGCGACATTGGATATGCTGACCTGTATAACTCACGCGGTGAAATTTTTAGCGTAGCCTCATTGCAAACTTATCTTGCCGGCACGTTTTCGACAGGTAGTTTGCACCACGATGTGTTTGTCGGTGCATCCACCAAGGAATTTGAAGATGAAAGTCCGTTCTGGGATTTTGTGGAGAGCGCAGGAGACATTGGCATCGAACGTATTTCGGTGGTCAATGTGCTTAACCCTGTCCAGCCACCACGCTGGGATTTCGGTCCAAAGCAACCGATAGAATATCGCGCAACTATAAAAGAGCACTCCATTTTTGCGAGCGATTTGTTATCCATTACTGATGAAATTCAATTATTACTCGGTGGGCGGTTTATCGCGTATCGGGCCAAAGAATTATCCGCAGTCGCCCTGCCACAAGAAAAAGATGTGTTCGTACCGACCGGCGCATTTATGTTTCATCCAACTGACAAGACTATGGCTTATGTAAGTTATTCGCGTGGATTTGAAAAAGGAGACTACGCTCCGTTTTATGCCAACAATGCCAATCAACCCACTGATACGATTGAATCGGAGCAATATGAAACGGGTTTTAAAATCAAAATAAGTAATGACGTAAGCGCGGGAATAGCCATTTTTGATATTCGCCGCAACGCCAGTTACGTCAATTTAAACAATGATTTTGTTAGCGACGGCGAATATAACCATCGCGGGATTGAAGTGAACCTGACCGGGGAAATTGCGCAAGGATTTTCATTGGCTGCCAACGCGGCTTATCTATCAACCGAGCTCAATGATGTGGTTGATCCATCGACCCTGGGTAAACGCAGTGAGGGAGTTCCCGCATGGAACGCGGGAATCAGGGCCGGCTATACGCTGACATCCCTGCCCGGCTTATCCATTGATGGAACCATCAGTTATGTTGGCAGCCGTCCCATTGATGCACAAAATAGCGGTTTTATTCCCGGCTATACCTTGTTTAACGCAGGCATTAGTTACCAATGGAAATGGGACGACACGCCAGTCAAACTTCGCCTGTACGGAAATAACCTTACCGACAAATATTATTACGCGAGCACTTTTTACCAGGGCGGCCTGGAGGTAGGTAAAACACGCGAGCTATTCCTGTCGGCCCATATTGAATTTTAAATCGATGCAGTATGGAATTTAATGCACGCTTAATCCGGATTTGGAAGTTCAAGATAAATGCGCTCGATTAATTCCTTACCGTGTTTCCTTTCCAGTTTCCGTACGATGAAATGGCCCCTGGCCATATCCTGGAAATGGTCGATAAAGATGGTATTAATAATTGCTCCGCCGGCAGCGCCGATGGCGGGTATTGCCTGGGCTGCGGCTTTTTCAGTTACCTGGATTCCAAATCGCTGCGCAATAGTGGCAATGAATTTAATTAACAGTGGAGCGCCGTCGCTCGCCAGGGTATTGCTCGCAATAAATTCTGACGCCGCCGCTATCGATTTTGCCAATGTTGCCCTGACCGCGTAATAGCCGCTGTCGGTACCATCGTCCGAGTTGCTATTGCCACCAAGGGCAAACACTTCCAGGCAAGCCAACTTGGTTTCCAACGCCGAGATGGATTCACCTTCACTCCTGGCGATATCGGCAATTGAGCGGAGCATGATTGAAGTCGATATAGGCAATTCAATTGATATCGCCGCGATGCCGAAAAAACCTCCGACCCCGCCGCTGACCGCCACACCCAGTTTGTGCCAAATATTGGACGATGCTTCGCCCGGAATATCCTTCATAGTGAAAACCGCAGCCTCCGAGGCTTTCAGTAGCGCCGCCTGGGTAATTTCACCAATATTTTTACTCCAGCTATCGGGCAATAACGCGAGCCCCCGCTCTATCGGCGTGCCGATAAAATTGGTTACCTTTGCAGCGACACCAGGGTTTTCCAACAACCTTTTTGCAACTTGAAGTTCTTGCCTATCCTGCTCCGGAAAATGATGCATATAAATTTCCCCCTGAACTGTAACCATGCTGACATAGTGCTGTTTGATACGATTGCTGTTGAAATAGTGCCCGGCTGAGAGCACCCATTCTTTGACCACATAAACCAATTATAGTATCGCCGCCCTGGTCCCTATGAACCCACGGGCGATACATGACAGGTTTATGACAGTCCGCTGACGCCTTAATCATCAACAAAAAATATTTAAAAGTTATTTAAACTATTTTTTTTATTGTTTTCCATCAAGAAAAGAAAATCAAAATAATTAAGAATTAAAAAATCCTTCAATTAATTTATAAAAATTTTTGTTCCGGATTTTCATCAAACTGTTTTCTGTCTGTTATTACGCACGTCGTGTAAATTTTTGTCAAAATTTATCCTGTTTTGAAATCGTCTACTAGGCTTTCATAAGTTTCTGCATAACACCACGTCAGGCAATGAGAATAAAAAATCTACCGTGACGACACAAACAGTTTGCGTAACTGTTTGGACATTGTTTCAGCAGAACTGTAATAAAATACCGGCATGCTCACGCCGAGCCCCTCTAATTACATCGCTCCTGAAATATTGTTTCGGGAGGTGATACCACTTTTCGCCACGCATCAAGATCGACCCGATCGGGTGCGCGTTCACTATGGTTACTACTTTCACTACCTTCTCTACGCTCACTACTGTAGTCCCTGCATACATTATTTTTAACAATGGAAATTTGTGGAAGGCGAATCAGCACCCTGGACGTGACTGATCGCTCGCTACGAAAACGCAGGCAGCCGGATAAACGTCCGGCTGTAATCTCAATATTGCCTGTGCTGCGGAGGTTGTCTGGCAAATAATTGTCAATGAATGAAGGAGTAGTTTCATGAAGTTATACCTACGATTAATACTCGCACTGCTTGGATCGATGCTCGCACTCAACGCCGCACAGGCGCAAACGGCCAAACCCAACATTGTCGTAATCTTTGGCGATGATATCGGGATCGCTAACGTCAGCGCCTACAGTGGCGGACTCATGGGCTATGAAACACCTAATATTGACCGGCTAGCCAATGAGGGCCTCCGCTTCCTTCACTATTATGGAGAGCAGTCATGCACTGCCGGACGCTCCGCATTCCTCACCGGGCAACATACCATCCGCACCGGACTGAGTAAGGTTGGTTTTCCGGGTGCGCCTATGGGCATGAGCCAGGAGGACCCCTCCATCGGCGGCCTGCTGCGCAGCCTTGGTTATGCCACCGGGCAATTCGGTAAAAATCACGTTGGCGACCGCAACCCGTCACTGCCGACCGTAAACGGTTTTGATGAGTTCTTTGGCAATCTCTACCACCTCAACGCCGAGGAAGAACCAGAGCTGCCTGATTATCCGAAAGATCCTGCATACGCAGCCAAATTCGGTCCGCGCGGTGTGCTTAAAACCAAGGCCACCGGTAAAGACGATTCAACTAACGATGCCCGTTTCGGCATAGTCGGTAAGCAAACCATTGAAGATAGCGGCCCACTCACCAAGAAACGTATGGAGACCATTGATGACGAAACTTCAGCGGCGGCAATCGACTTTATCAAGCGGCAGAAGGCTGATGGGAAACCTTTTTTTGTCTGGTATAACGCAACGCGCATGCATTTGCGCACCCACGTACGCGACAGCCACCGTGGGCAGTACAAATATGGCGACAGCGAATATCTTGATGGCATGATCGAACATGACGCCACCATTGGCTCGATCCTGAAAGCATTGGATGATGAGGGAGTCGCAAACAACACTATCGTCGTCTACACCAGTGACAATGGGCCACACATGAATACCTGGCCAGATGGTGCGATGACACCGTTCCGGTCCGAGAAAAATACCAACTGGGAGGGCGCCTTCCGGGTTCCCGCACTCGTGCGTTGGCCCGGCCATATCAAAGCGGGCACAGTGACAAACGAACTGATGAGCCACAACGATTGGGTTCCGACCCTGATGGCATTGGCGGGTGAGCCAGACATTATTGGAAAACTCAAAAAAGGCTACACGACCTCGGGTATCCAGGGGCGCAACTACAAAGTGCATCTGGATGGTTTTGATCAATCGAAATTCCTGACCAGCGTGAGTGGCACACCAGGTAAAAACAACGGTGTTAAAAGTGCGCGCAACGAATTCTTTTATGCAGATGATGACGGCCTGTTAGTGGCGTTGCGCCAAGGTCCCTATAAGTATGTATTTTCCGAACAGCGTAAGGAGGGCACTATGGGGGTATGGGCCGAACCTTTCACCACCCTGCGCCTGCAAAAAATCTTTAACCTGATGCAAGACCCTTATGAACGCGCCGATATCACGTCCAACACCTACTGGGATTGGAACCTCAACCATGTGGGCTCGGCCTACGGCATGATGGATGATGTATTCAAGTTTGTAGCAACGTTTGATGAGTACCCGCCACGCTCCTTCCCTCCTTCTTTCAACCCTGCAAATCTTTTGGAAGCGAAAATGCGTGAAATAAAAGCGCGCAAAAAACTTGAAGATGCATTCCCCATGCTGAACAAGAAATAGCAAAAGAGTCACCTGCCAGGGTTTGGATGCAAGACCATTCCCGGGGCAGGCTCTTCAACGGATTTATAAATTGGATCAACTGATAAACCAAAATTTATCAGTTGATCCCTGCCAGTGAAACCACCAGCCCCAACAGCGCACTACCGGCAATCACTTTGATAACGCCCACCTTGTAGCGAAACAAGGCGATGCCAGCACCCAATGCAATCAATGCAGAGGGCCATTCAAATGTTCCAGCAAAACCTTCTGGCCACAACACGTGATAACCAAAGAATACGGCGAGATTTAAAATGACACCTACCACGGCGGCAGTAATTGCCGAAAGCGGTGCGGTAAATTTCAAATCGTTGTGGGTGGTTTCAATAAACGGTGCACCTGCGAAAATAAAAATAAAGGATGGCAAAAAGGTAAACCAGGTAACGATGGTTGCAGCAACCGCGCCCGCGACAAAAACCATATCGGGACCAAACACCGCTTTAACATAACCACCCACAAATCCCACAAACGCCACCACCATGATAAGCGGGCCCGGTGTAGTTTCGCCAAGGGCAAGGCCGTCGATCATTTGGGTGGGCGTTAACCAACCGTAGTGACCTACCGAGCCCTGGTATACATAAGGCAATACTGCGTAAGCACCACCAAAGGTAAGCAATGCCGCTTTGGTAAAGAACCAGGCCATTTGCGTGAGGGTGTGGTCCCAACCGAAATAGCTCCACAGGGCTGCGAGCGGAATTGCCCATAATAAAATTCCGCACAGCAGAATCAGGCTAAAACGTGACCATTTGAATAGTGCGTGCGCCGGTGTCGGGGTGTGGTCATCAATTAATGCTGCACCAAATGATTTGTTGGTTTTGCCATGGCCACCGCCACTTTTAAAATATTCCGGTGCGAAACGCCCGCCCAAATAACCAATCAATGCTGCTGCAACAACAATGTAAGGAAAGGGAATGTTCAATGCAAAAATCGCCACAAAAGCAGCAGCGGCTATCGCCCACATCACATTATTTTTTAACGCGCGCGAACCAATACGGTGTGCCGCCTGGACCACGATGGCCGTCACCGCCGGTTTGATTCCGTAAAATAAACCCGCTACCCAACTTACATCGCCGTAAGCGATATAAATCCAGGAAAGCGCGATTAAAATAAAAAGCGAAGGCAACACAAACAATACACCAGCGACAACACCGCCCCAGGTGCGATGCATCAACCAGCCGATATAGGTTGCTAATTGCTGCGCTTCCGGGCCGGGTAATACCATGCAGTAATTCAATGCATGCAGGAACCGGGTCTCGCTGATCCAGCGGCGGCGCTCGACCAATTCCTGATGCATTATCGAGATCTGGCCGGCGGGCCCGCCAAAACTGATAAAACCTAATTTGAGCCAGAAACGGAACGCTTCCCAAAAATTTACCGGTGCCGGTGTTTCCAGTTTTTGCTCCGGCGTTAATTCAGATGTAGTGGTATTCATGCTTTTTCCTTATGGGTAAACGCAGCGAGCAATGCATCAAAAACACTCCCGGCCGCGGCAATTAATTGATCGTCTTCAGTGATGCTGTTACGCAAGCCCCACAGGATTTGCTCCAACCCACTGGCCTCCATCGGTTGCACACCGCCAACATCCAGGTAATGGACCAGTGTGCCCATGCGCGTCAATTCCGGTTGGTTCAAACCGAAGCTGGCGAGCAGCACTTCAAACGAAACGCGATCGCCAACATGGGTGAAATCCGCATCGTCGAAATCAAATCCCAACGCATCGGGTGGACATTGGTCCGGTGCATCCAGCCACAAAAAACGTGCGTTGGGATCAATAAATTTTTTAATTAGCCAGGCGCTCGCAAGGCGATCTACCCAAGGGCGTTTACGCGTTGCCCAGGTGCGGTTTTGATATTGCAGAAGATCGCGCCGGGCAATATCGCCATCAATCGATTTGGGCTCATCGGGAGAAAGGAGGCGATTAATGTGGACCTCAAGCGCTTGCAAAGCCTGTCGGATTTCAGCTTGTGAAGCGCCGGGGAAAAAATCAATGGCGGTGATCGCGGTAAAATTTTTGCGCAATTTACGCAGCTGTTTGAACGCCTCCTGCAAACTATTACCGGTGAGTTGGGCCGATAGCTGCTGCAACTCATTTTGTAGCGCCAGATAATCTTCGCGCCGGTCAAACAGCTGGCTCAAGTCACCCGCTTCAACGGTATCCGTCGCGAAGATATAGGCGGAACCCCCATTGGCAACAACGTCACGGCTGGCCTCATCGAACACCGCCTGGCTGGTTGGATTTGCCGGAATCAGGTAAACCCCATCGCGTAAAACCGCTGCACCGGAACCTTTCAATCCCCGCCATACCCGCATACGGGCAGTGGTATTGCTGGTTGGCAAGGTCAAAACAAGTAAAAGCCAGTTCATATTTGTAGATTACGCTATGAATATTAGTTGCGTATTCTACATATAAATAACAATTAGCCTAGTCCCTGATTGGAGCTTTACAGCTCACCAACCAGAAAACCGATTGATAATCGGTTTTTTACACCTTAAGCTCCCGACTCCAACAATGGCGCAAGCACTTCCGAGAGTTTTATGGTGAATCTGGGTGATTTGGAAAAACTGGTTCTTAACTATTTGTGGGCGCACGGCATTGCCGATGCAAAGCAAGTGCATGATCATTTTAAAAAGTCGCGCGGTGGCAGCCTCAACACCATCCAAAGCACACTGGACCGTTTGCACAAAAAGGGCTTACTCGCACGGGAAAAACAGGGCCACGCCTATCAATATCGCGCCGCTACTGACAAGAAAGCCTTTATCGGCGCCCTGATCCGTAAAGTGACCCAGGACTTTTCCCCTGACAATGACCAACTACTTGCCGCATTTGTCAGCATGTCAGCGGATATGGATGAAGCCCACCTGGATCGCCTTGAACAACTGATCCAGGATTCCCGTCAACGCAGGGACAACGAAACATGATCGGGGGCTGGGGTGGATTGCTGCTGAACCTTTGGGTTGTTGCGGGAATCGCGACGATCCTGGGCGCAGTGTTGATAGCGCTTGTTCAGTCGCATTTGCTCGTTGCCCTCGCCCGTTTTAATGCGGCTGCCAAACAACATTTTCTCTGGGCAATTGCTGCCTCTCCGATGTTGATCGGAACTTTTGCCGTCTTGTTAACCATGACCCCTTCGCTCAGCCATGAATTGGGCTTGTCAGCCGACCATTGTCATTTCCACGGTGATGGCCACGATCACCTGTGCTGGAACCATCCACCTATATTTGAATGGCTGGGCTGGAAAGGATTTTGCGCGCTTGGTTTTGCAGCTTTTATTGTCTGGAATTACGCCAGGGAAATTATTCGCCGTCGCGCACAACAATCCCATTTGGATACCTTATTGCTACTGTCCGAAACCGCTGACGGCAACCTGTATGTTTACGAAAGCGATCAACCACATGCCTTTACGATGGGGATGCGCTCGCCCAAAGTTTTGATCAGTTCCGGGTTGGTAAAAGCGCTTGAAACCCGGGAGTTGGCAATTGTTTGCCAGCATGAATATGCGCACCGGGAGCGCCGCGACCCGCTGCGGTTATGGTGGTTTGGTTTATTGCTTTGCGTATTTATTCCCGCTGCTCGCCGCCAACTGCGCGACGCAATGGAATTAGCCATTGAACAATTGGCTGATGCGAAAGTTGCTGCGTCCGCTCACGATTCGTCGTTGGTTGCGCGCACGCTCATCAAGGTAAATCGTTTGGGACTTCGGTATCTCAAACAATCACCACAGTTAATGTCCTGTGCTTTCTGTACCACGGCGATTGAAGCACGGATTCACCAGTTGCTCGCGCACCACCAGGGCCGCCAATTTCCATTACCCGGTTTTATTTTCTCCGCACTCGTCATTTTTGCCATTGGCCTTTATCACGCCGACCTACTCCACCATCTGATCGAAGACCTCCTTCATCACCACTAATTTTTGAGCTTGCAGGCTATGGATAACATTGTATTTCTGGCACTTAAAAAACCGATCCTGAATCGGTTTTTAAAACGAAAGTTAACCGGGCTGGGGCGAATTGCCATGCGCCTGGGTTTGCTGGCGAGCTTATTCACATACGCATCCGCGCACGCGCAATCAGCCAACCTGAGCTGGCAAGAGGCTGCTCGATTAACCCTGGAACAAAGCCCGTCATTAACGGCATTTGGTTATGAATTGGATGCGCAAGCAGGACGAATCCAACAAGCCGGTTTAAAACCCAACCCGGAATTGTCGCTCACCGTGGAAGACGCGGCGGGCAGCGGTGATTTCAAATCCATGGATAGTGCCGAAACAACATTGGCAATTAGCTGGATACTCGAGGGCACCCAACGGCGCGAGCGCGTAAAGGCAGCTGAAGCGGCAAATGCGGTATTAACGGCCGAGCGGGACATCAAACGCCTCGATGCACTGGCCAGCACTGCGCGCTGGTATGCACAGGCAATGGCATTGCAGGCGCAAGCTAAACAAGCGCAATCTGCCTTGGCCACCGCTGAGGAAGCGGTGAAATTTATTGGCCAGCGCGTGCGGGTGGGCAATTCACCGGCAGCCGAACTGGCGCGTGCCGAAGTTGAATTGGCAAATCGACGGTTGGAGCGCGAAGACATTTCCCATGAACAAGCCATTGCACACCGCCAGCTCGCCGCACAATGGGGTGAGACCCGGGTTCCATTCACGGCAGTCGCGGCCGACATCAACCAGATTCCGGCCAGCCTGAGTTTTGCAGAATTACAGGCCCGGCTTCAACAACATCCGCGGCTCCAGTTCCTTGTTACGCGTGAGCGCCTGGAGGAGTCCCGAATCGCATTAGCCCAATCACAGGGCAAGGCGCAGTGGCATGTATCCGCAGGTATCAAACAGTTGGCAGCAACCGATGACCAGGCATTGGTGGCTGGTGTGTCGGTGCCGCTCACCGTTTTTGACCGCCAACAAGGCCGGGTAATCGAGGCACGGGCATTGGCTGCATTGAGTCGCGCCGAGCGCGAAGCCGAACAAATCGCGTTGGATACAGCCGTATTTTCCTTGCACCAGGAATTCACCCACAGCCTCCATCGATTACAGAGCTATCGCACGCAAATAATTCCCGCCCTGGAAAATGCATTAAAAGAAACCCGTCGCGCTTACGACAGCGGGCGCTACAGCTATCAGGAATGGGTTGGCGTGCAGCGTGAATTATCAAGCGCGCAGCAGCAGTATCTCGACACCGCACTCGCTGCCCATTTGCAATCCATTGAAATCGAACGTCTCACTGGCATTTCTATCAATGCTATTGCTGCAACCCGTTCTGCAATTTCCGAGTAAGAGGCATCTATGCAAGTAACGACGCAAATAACAACTCACATAACAACGCACATAACAACGCACATAACAACGCACATAACAACGCGAGCAACAATCAAACATTGGATCAGGACATGGGGCTTGATTATCGGCTGTCTCGCCATTACCGCCTGCAGCGATGGTGGCAATCATCAAGCCTCCGGGCATGGAGAGACGGCACCCGCCATTGAAAAAGGTGAACACAACGGCCGGCTACTCCACGACAAAGGCTTCACCCTGGAGCTGGCGATTTTCGAAACCGGCGTACCACCCGAGTATCGCGCCTGGGCATTTGTCGATAAAAAACCGGTAGCCCCGCAAGATGTAACACTCACGGTTTCTTTGACGCGGCTCGGCGATAAAGTGGATACCATTCGTTTTGCACCGCAAGGAGAATTCCTGCGCGGTGATTCCGTAATTTACGAACCGCATTCGTTTATTGTTTCCATCGAAGCTGTTCATAACGGCCAAACCCATCGCTGGAAGTATGAGAGTTTTGAAGGCCGTACGCGCATTGAACCTGCGGTTGCCGATGCATTAGGTATCCAGGTCGAAACCGCCGGCCCCGCACGCTTGCAAGAAACCATTGATGTGTTTGGAAAAGTTACTGTTGCACCCGGCTTTGAGCGCGCGGTGGAAGCGCGGTTTCCCGGCCAAATCTCCGCCGTGCATGTTGCGCTTGGCGATAATGTAAAAGCAGGACAAGCATTATTAACCGTGGAAAGTAATGAGAGCCTCAAAGCCTACACCGTATCCGCTCCCATCTCCGGAGTGGTTGCCAGCCTCTCCGCAAAAGTGGGTGAGCAAAGCCAGAATAAAACGTTACTGCGCATTATCGATCACAGCCAGGTAGCTATCGAACTGGCAGTATTTCCAGAACAACTCGAACGCGTAAAACGCGCTGCACCGGTTTCGATTTTATACCGCGATCAAACCTTCGCGGGCCAGATAGAACAAATCGCTCCCGAACTTAATGACAACCAGGCAGCCACTGTGCGTGTCAACCTTGCGCAATCATTGCCTATTGGCGCGACTGTCACCGGCCGCATCCAGGTCGATGAATACGATGTACCGCTCGCCGTAAAACGCACAGGCCTGCAAGCCTTCCGCGATTTCACCGTGGTATACGCGCAGGTTGGGGATGAGTATGAAGTACGTATGTTGGAGCTGGGCCGTGAAGCTGGCGACCGGGTGGAAATTCTGGGCGGGTTGGAACCCGGCACCCGCTATGTGACGGAAAACAGTTATGTCATTAAAGCCGACGTCGAAAAATCCGGCGCGTCCCATGATCACTGATCTGCTGTCACAGACTGGCTATAGGAATTTCCCATGTTGGAATCGCTGATTAAATTTTCGCTGCATCGACGCACATTCATTGTGAGCCTGGTGTTACTGGTATGCGCCTTGGGTTTATGGAATTTCAATCGCCTGCCGATTGATGCCGTCCCGGATATCACCAACGTACAAGTTGTCATTAATACCGAAGCGCCGGGTTTCACCCCCTTGGAAGTTGAACAGCGCATCACCTTTGCGCTGGAAAATGCAATGACGGGTTTAAAAGGATTGAGTTACACCCGCTCATTATCGCGTTACGGTTTATCGCAAATCACGCTGATTTTTGATGATGGAACTGATATCTATTTTGCTCGCCAGCAAGTCACTGAACGTTTGCTCTCGGCTGCCGATGAATTGCCATCCGATCTGACTCCAAAACTCGGGCCAGTCGCTACCGGTTTGGGTGAAATATTTATGTTTACGGTGGATGCCGAACCAGGGGCCACCCGTGACGATGGAAAAGAATTTACCCCAACTGATTTGCGCTCCATTCACGACTGGATTATTCGTCCGCAACTATTACGTGTGCCTGGTGTTGTCGAGGTTAACCCGATTGGTGGCCACAAGCGGGAGATTCTGGTCGCACTTGATCCTGCCAAAATGCTCGCGCGAAAAGTTACCCAGGAACAGGTCATTAACGCGCTGGGACGCAGCGGGCAAAACCGGGGCGCCGGTTATGTTGAACACAGCGGCGCGCAATGGTTAATCCGGGTACCCGGCCAGGCACAAACACTTGCCGATATCGAACATACCTTGTTGTTTGAACAGGGTGGCATTCCGGTTCGTGTTAAAGATGTTGCCAACGTTGAAGAAGGTTTGGAATTGCGCTCAGGCGCTGCCTCGCAAAATGGCCGCGAAGTGGTAATGAGTACAGTGTTTATGTTGATCGGCGAAAACAGCCGCAAAGTCGCTACCGATGTCGGTGCAAAACTTGACACTATTAAAGCCAGTTTGCCCGACGGAATTACGCTCACTGCTGTCTATGACCGCACTAGCCTGGTCAATAAAACCCTCGATACCGTGCAAAAAAACCTGCTGGAAGGTGCCCTGCTCGTTATCGTCGTGTTGTTTGTATTGTTGGGAAATTTGCGCGCAGCGCTGATCACCGCCACCGTGATTCCGGTCACCATGCTAATGACCATTACCGGAATGGTGCAAAGCAAAGTCAGTGCAAATTTAATGAGCCTTGGTGCCCTGGACTTTGGTTTGATTGTGGACGGCGCTGTCATCATTGTGGAAAACTGTTTGCGTCGTTTGGGTGAGGCCCAGCGCTCGCGCACATTGGATTTGGATGAACGCCTTGCACTGGTTTTTGAAGCGACCCGCGAAGTTATCCGCCCTGCGTTATTCGGTGTATTTATTATCACCGCTGTGTACCTTCCAATATTTGCATTGACCGGTGTGGAAGAAAAAATGTTTCACCCGATGGCATTGACTGTGATCATCGCGTTAGTGAGCGCCATTATTCTCTCGGTCACTTTTGTTCCGGCAGCAGTGGCATTTTTATTTAACAAACCAGTCGTTGAACGACATAATCCGATTATCGAACGCAGCCGGGTTCGCTACCAATCACTGTTAAAAAAAGTATTGCAATGGCGGCTATGGATCGTCACAAGCGCCGCACTTTTAGTGCTCGTGAGCGGCCTTGCTGCAACCCGCCTTGGCAGTGAATTTATTCCCAACCTGGATGAAGGCGATATCGCCATGCATGCGCTGCGTATCCCCGGCACATCATTAACGCAAGCGCTGGAGTTCCAACAACAATTGGAAGCCAAAATCAAAACCATGCCGGAAGTTGAACGAGTCTTCGCAAAAATTGGTACTGCCGAAGTAGCGACCGATCCTATGCCACCCAGTGTGGCCGATAACTTCATTATTTTAAAACCGCGCGACCTATGGCCTGATCCATCCAAACCTAAAACGCAGATCGTTACCGAGTTAGAAACATTGGTTACGCCTATACCCGGCAACCGGTATGAATTTTTGCAACCGATCCAGATGCGTTTCAATGAATTGCTTGCCGGGGTCCGCGCCGAATTAGCCATCAAAGTGTTTGGTGACGATTTCGACGAGCTGATAAAAGCCGGTGAAGCGATAGAACACCTGGTGATGGCCATTCCCGGCGCTGCGGACGTTTCCCTGGAACAGGCCACTGGTTTACCAGTGCTGACATTACAACCCGATCTGGAAAAAATGGCGCGCTACGGAATAACGCTGGAGCATTTACAGAATACAGTTGCAACCGCATTTGGTGGTCAGGTTGCGGCACAATTTTATGAAGGCGATCGCCGCAGCGATATCGTGGTGCGGTTACCGGAATCCTTGCGCAGCAACATGGATGCAATGGGAAATCTTCCGGTGAGCCTTGCCAATAATGATTATGTACCATTAAGCGAGTTAGTGACGTTCGAAAAAACCACCGGCTACAACCAGGTGTATCGTGAAAATGGCAAACGCCGTATGGTCATCACTGCCAATGTGCGCGGTACCGACCTCGGTTCATTTGTACAATCAGCGCGCGCGGCAATCGAAGCGCAAATCGAATTGCCTGCCGGGTATTGGATTGAGTACGGTGGAACTTACCAGCAACTACAATCAGCTTCCAAACGCTTATCCTGGGTTGTGCCATTGACGCTTGCATTAATTCTGGTGTTGCTGGTGATAGCATTGGGCTCATGGAAAGATGCCGGTATTATTTTTACCGGAGTGCCACTGGCATTAACCGGGGGCTTATTGGCGCTGCTGCTGCGCGACATTCCATTTTCAATATCGGCAGCCGTGGGATTTATTGCACTATCCGGTATCGCCGTACTCAATGGTTTGGTAATGGTATCGTTCATCCGGGATTTGCGTCAGCAAGGTCAATTACTGGAAGACGCGATCATTCAGGGAGCGATCACCCGTTTGCGCCCGGTACTGACCACGGCGTTGGTTGCCGGACTGGGATTTGTGCCCATGGCATTTAATACGGGCGTAGGCTCGGAAGTTCAACGGCCATTAGCGACTGTCGTGATTGGAGGAATTATTTCGTCAACCTTGTTAACATTGGTTGTGCTGCCAGCGCTCTATCGCTTACTCCATAAAGAACCATCAAAACATAAATCAATACCGCAAGCGGCCTATTAATCCCCCGTAAGGACTTACCGTGAAATGTTTGTTGTTGTTTTGTTTAACCTTGCTGGGCAATTTCGCGCTGGCTCATGGCATGTCTGCCGAAGACCAGGCACGCATCCTTAACGCGGGCCCGCTGGAGTATATGCGCCTGGGTGCAACCCACATGCTGGGCGGTTATGACCATTTATTGTTTTTATTCGGGGTGATGTTTTTCCTGACTCGCTTTAAAGACATCATTATCCTGATTACCGCGTTTACCCTTGGCCATTCCATTACGCTGGTAAGTGCAACACTGGCGGGAATCCAGGCTAATTATTATTTAATTGACGCCGTCATTGCGCTAACCGTTTGCTACAAGGCATTTGAAAACCTGGATGGATTTAAAAAATACCTTGAAGTTAATCCACCCAGCCTGGCGTGGATGGTCTTTATCTTTGGGTTGATCCATGGATTCGGATTATCAACGCGCTTGCAGCAACTGCCGTTAGGCGACGATGGATTGATACTTAACATATTGTCATTCAACGTCGGGGTTGAACTGGGACAGATTATTGCGCTCGGTATTATTTTTGTATTGCTGGCGGGTTGGCGCAAAACCGAATCTTTCCGCAAATTCAGCAGAGCCGCGAACGTATTGCTGATGTTCGTTGGCGTCCTGTTATTGCTAATGCAATTACATGGGTACCAACACACACAATATCCTGATGACTTTCCACTCAATGCAGATGACCACCACCATATCCATCAGGACATGGCCAAAGAAGGATCAGCCTTATCCAGGTATCCGAAACGTCTCAACCTGAACGAAGATTCCGGCGCGGAAGCGGAAGACGAATCCGAGATGCATACCCATGACGGTGAAAATTTTCACGACCATTAACTTTTAACATTTTTTTACTTACTTTTTTTACATACTTTTTTTACATACTTTCTTACTCACTTTTTGATTTTATTTTAATAAGGGAAAAACACCATGAAAAAAATTGCACCATTTGTACTGGCAGGTTTGCTGGGATGTACCCAATACACCCTGGCCCATGAAGATCACGAACACACCTTCATCACCGAGACTGATGCTGTTGTTGTAGCACAAAAAACGGTAACCACCCTGACCCAAAAAGACGCAGGACTGGGGTTTGGAAAGTTACCCGCCAGTTGGGCTGCATTACCTGCCGGGAAAGTAAAACTGCATAAAAATGGAATGGGCTATTACATAGTCGCAGCTCAGAATGATGCGGCGGGAAAGACTTTGTATGTGCTGATGTCATCTGAGGATGGTGAAGTTTACGACGCAAACTTCACTGGCGAATTTAAAGATCTTGAGCAATAACCCGGCATCACTATGGCAACCAGAACGACTGCTTTGGTTGCCGTAGCATCAGTTACGGGTTAACGAAGGATGAAATTAACAATAATAATGAAATTTAATTTTTACCTTTTTATCTCCTGGACATAATTAACAAGCGCAACAAAAACGGTACGAAGGTCTTTATCAAACTGGTCAATTAAAAGTTGGGCGGTATGTGGTTAGGCCTTTTTATCGAAACTGTTCAACTATAACTGTTCACCTAAAATTCGGTCAATCAAAACGGTACGGATATAAAGAGTAATTACCATAGTTCGCTGCACAAATACCAGCAACATTGTCAAATGCATAACGGTGGTAATCGTGGAGAACTTGCCGCATATCTATGTTGATTGGGGTCCCACTTATAAGAAGCAATATGACGCTGCATTTCCTGGAAAACGGCGCGCTTGTCTTTCAATGGATTTCGGATTATTAGCGCTGGCGCTAACCGTTAACGCAGACGTTAATGACTCGCTGTTAATGACTCTTCATCAATGAAAGTCGCGCGACTTCAACGCAAGCTCATGCAACCGGTGAGTAACATTTTGAATATGGCCCGCAATCACATGGACAATTGGCGTCCCTACCCCTTCGGCCAAAATTTCCACGGTCCCTTTAATAATTAGTAATTTTCCCGTTAGTATTTCTGTCCTGAACCGCTCTTGTGTTGCGTTCCAGATAATTACATTGCTAGTGCCGGTTTCATCTTCCAGTGACATAAATATCACACCACTTGCAGTGCCGGGGCGCTGCTTCCCGGTGACAACTCCCGCTATGCGCACAAACCCTTTATGCCTTAAATGGACAAGATCTGCAAAACGCTTGCATTTGTTGAAGGGAAATTCTGACCTGAGTATCTGCATAGGATGGGTGCGCAGTGTAAGGCCAATAGAGGCGTAATCATCCATCACGTTTTGTTCGAGCGTTGGGCCAGGCATTAGCAGTTCGTCGTTATCCACGTCGCTTGCTTCCAACAATGCAGAGTGCGGCATTAATGCGGATGCTTGCCAGCGAGCCTGGAAACGATTGCCGGTGATTTCACGGAAAGCGTCAGCGGATGCAAGGCATTCCAAAGCGGTATCGCTTAGCGATGTACGCCGTGCAACGTCTTTTAAGGATGTAAACGGAATATCTCCCCGCGCGCTTTCAATCAATTGCGCTTCCCCGACATTAAGTGACCGCACCGAAATAAAACCCAGGCGAATTCCACGCTGGCCGCTTTCATCGGACTCTAACCTATTCTCATAATTGCTGCGGTTAATATTGACCGGCTTTACCACAACACCATGACGGCGTGCATCCTGGATTAATTGTGAGGGGCTGTAAAAACCCATCGGCTGGCTATTTAACAGGGAGCAATAAAACGCGGCCGGATGATGCCGTTTGATCCAGCTCGATACATAACACAAAATTGCAAAACTGGCAGAATGGCTTTCTGGAAATCCATAACCGCCAAAACCTTTTACTTGCTCAAACAAACGATCGGCAAAATCCTGTGTGTAACCATTCGCCAGTAAACCGTTTTTGAATTTAGTTTCAAATAACAGCAGTTTGGAATTCTTGCCCCAATTGGTAATTGCCCGCCGCAACTCATCCGCTTCACCACCGGTAAAGCCCGCAGCGACCATCGATAATTTCATTACCTGTTCCTGGAATATGGGCACACCCATGGTTGGCTCTAATACCTCCCTGATCGCTTCACTCGGGAAAGTAACCGGCTCCGTTCCTGCGCGCCGACGAAGGTAGGGATGGACCATGCCGCCCTGGATGGGACCGGGCCTGACAATCGCAATCTGGATGACCAGATCGTAAAAACGTTTGGGTTGCAGACGCGGTAACATTGCCATTTGTGCCCGCGATTCAACCTGGAAAACGCCAACGCTTTCGCCCCGGCATAACATCTTGTAAGTCTCGTCATCTTCGCCGGGAATATCCTGCAATGAACGAATGGTTGGATCGTAGCTTCCAATCAATTCCAGTGCCCGGCGCAATGCCGACAACATACCTAACGCCAGCACATCCACTTTTAATAAACGCATTGCTTCAAGGTCTTCCTTGTCCCACTGGATGATGGTGCGGTCCGGCATGCTCGCATTTTCCAGTGGGACCAGGTCGCTGATCCGGGTTTCTGATATAACAAAACCGCCAGTGTGTTGGCTCAGGTGGCGAGGGAAACCTTTTATTTGTTGCACCAGGTTAAAAAAATGGGTGAGCAAATCACTGCCGATGTTTACTCCCAACGATTCAATGCGTTTTTGCAAATCGCTACTGTGGTCCCACCAGGCAAGATTTTTGGTCAAATGATTTACCAATGACTCGTCCATGCCCAGCGCTTTACCCACGTCGCGCACTGCACTTTTGCTGCGATAAGTAATAACGACCGCGGCGATAGCAGCGCGCTCACGGCCATATTTCTGGTAAATATATTGGATAACTTCTTCGCGCCGCTGGTGTTCAAAATCCACATCAATATCGGGCGGTTCGTCACGCTCACGTGAAATAAACCGCTCGAACAGGACGCCAATCAGCCCCGGTGCAATTTCAGTGATAAACAGGCAATAACATACCACTGAGTTGGCAGCAGAGCCGCGCCCCTGGCAAAGGATGCGCTGCTCGCGCGCAAAACGCACAATGTCGTGTACCGTGAGGAAATAATATTCATATTCCAATTCTTCAATTAAGCCGAGCTCTTTTTCCAACAGCTCTTCAACCTCTTGCGGCACACCTGTTGGCCAGCGTTGCTGCTTACCCAGCGCAACCAAATTGCGCAGGTGATTAATCGGTGTTAATGCATCGGGCACCAATTCCCTGGGGTATTGGTAGCGGAGTTCAAGCATGGAGAACTGGCATAGGTCGGCAATTACGCAGGTCTCATCCAATAATTCCTGCGGATATAACCGCGCTAATTGATGCATGGATTTCAGATAGGCTTCGCCATTGAGTTCAAGCCTGGTACCCATCTCCTGGATTGGGGTACTGTGCCGGATCGCGGTCACGATATCTTGCAAAGGTTTGCGCTCGGCGCTGTGCATCAAGGCTTCGCCACATGCAACCAAAGGGATATGTTGCGCAAGACCCAATGACTGCCAGCGTTCAAAATCCTGTTGCTCACCGCCGTGGAGTTGATGGTTAATACCAATCCATAAGCGTCCGTTGAATGCATTGTTTAATTCAGTTGCCACCGCATCTGAAATCGTCTCATTGAGCTTGGCAATCCAGATAATCAAACAGTGGCGCAACCGAAAACGCAGGTCTTCAAAATGCGCTTCGTAAGAACCTTTTTCTGCACGTCGCCGCGCAAGCGTAATAAAGCCCGAGAGTTCGGCATAGGCAACCCGTGAGGGTGCGATAGCAATTAAATCCATACCGTTGGATAAGCGGAACCGGCTGCCAATAATTAATTTAAAATTGAGTTCTTCGGCGGCTACAAAGGCTTTTACCGCGCCGGCAAGAGAACACTCATCTGTAATTGCCAGCGCGTCGTAACCCAGCTCGCATGCGCGATACACATATTCCGGCGGATGCGATGCACCGGTAAGGAAAGTGAAATTGGTGGTGGTGTGTAATTGGGCGTAGCGCATCAGGCAAATACTCCATGCACGTACCACTGCTTGTCGTACAAATTAAAAAAAATCCACACTGGTAAATGATCCTGGCGTTTTGCCAGGAAATAATCCCTGGCGACGGGCTCCTGCCACCAATCACCGATTATTCGTTCAGGGCCAACCAGGGTTGATAAATAACCATGCCAGTAGAGCCGGTTGCGCCGCGCTTCTATCAACTCAGGTTTCGACAACAACCATGTTGGCCGCAAACTGTTCAGGTGAACCTCCGGCAATTCCTGGTTACATTTTTCTGCCAATGCCAGCATCACGTTAGTGAATTCCGGAACACGGCTATCGCGATAACCCAATTTATACACCGCACTATCACCCAGCCTTGCTTTGAGTTTTGCGATAGTGATTGTGAAATCCTGCAGTGAACTTTTGCGGCGGCGATTTTGGTCAAAATCCAGGAGTTGGCTGCGGCGCTGGAGTGGCATTGAGTGATGGCAGATGAGTTTTATCGTGTCCACTTCAAAGGGCAACTCCCGGTTATCGAACTGGATCAGGGTTAAATCGTAAAGCAATTGCCAGTGGCTTTGCGGTTCATCACTGTTTACCTTAAGCCATTCTTTTTTGCGGTAAATATCGGCAATGCACCACTCGATGTATTGGCATTGTTGCTGGCGTTTACGCAGATAATCGCTGAGCTGTTGCAACAGGTTTTCAATCGCCGGTTCCAATTGTTCGACGATGGTGACGGGATATTCAAATTGGATTTCCTGCTCAAACCATTCATCCGGCCGATAAATATCGCGTGGCTTTTCAAACAAAGAGTTTTGCAGGAGATTTTGGTCAATAGCGTAAATATCGCACAACAGATCGGTAAAATCCTGTCCCAGGCGTTTTCTGAAACTACTGATCGATTTGCCATTGATTTGTAATGCAAGGTCACCCAACGTTTTAAAACCGGTTTTGGCCAAGGCTTCAACTGCGCGGGGATAATCAATTAACACATCAATGGAAAGTTTATTCAATCGTTCGATAAAAAGTGGCTTCGCTTTATTGCCAACCACTTCATCCCCAACAATGTCGTAATCCGCGAAAGAAAGATACCAGGCCGCCTGGGCGGAATGGGCAAGGCCATATTCGAAGCCATAAGGAGTAGCGGCAAGATGGGCAAATATTTTTTTGGATAACGATGCGAGCCCGCCAAATAATGCCAGGCAACTGGAAAGCTCCAGTAACAATCCCGATTGGACCAATCCATCACTGTAATAACGATCAATGTAGGGACTGAATTGATAAAGCTGTTCCGACAATTGATGTAGTGCCGATTGTTCTTTTACTGCATCGCGCTCCACTATTTCACAGCCGCTGAGTAGCTGCGCGGTAGTGGTATCCATAGTCACTGTCACGCCTGCTGCTGCAGCCATCGCATTGGCAAAAATGACCCGCTTTTTTTCGATAACGACTATGGGCTTGGTGGTGGGGCCATCGGGTTTCAGGGCGGTCAGTGCGAGGTCGGAAAAGCGGATGGCTAGCCAGAGTCGTGAGCCCGGGGCATTCACGGTTTACCCCGGAGCGGGATAACGCGGGCAAGGCGCCGGGGTTTTGCATCCTGCTTGAGCCTGGCCGATTGTTGGTTGAGCGCGTGATACGGCAAGGCCGGCGCCCACTGCTCCGGCAACGCCAGCACTATAGGTTTGGTTTGGGTTTGCAGGTGCCCTTTTTGTTTGAAAACAGTAATTTCCAAACCGGTTGGGGCAATCCGGCTGTACAAACGCAAAGCGGCGGGTGAGCTTTGCTGCTGTGCTGATGCAGGCCGGAACAGGATCGCCAGGCCAGTACCTTCGGCGGCAGCCAGCTGGCACTTGCGCAGCTCGGTATAAGTCAGAGCTTCCGCAGGCTGCCATGCGAGCACCGCTCCGATACTGGCGCGGGACAATTCAATAAAGCAGGCGATGAAATGGTTTTTTTCAGCTGCGCTCAGCACAATCATCCGTTCAAGGTCTATCCCTGCCTGGATAAACGCCTGGCTAAAAGGAATGGCAGGTGGATTCAACAAGGCCACCAAACCCGGCGTTGCAAGCAGCGCGGGAGTAAATAACTGCCACTCCCCTTGCATCCCCTGTTGGCACACCTCAACCAGGCAGCTTAAAGGCCAACCCCGGTTGAGCAACCCGAGATCCAACTCCCCATACCCCGTCCCCACCGCTGCGCGAGCGGTAAAACGCCGGGAATGGCCCATCCACATATCGTCCCTGAGCAATAATTGCTCAAGCGAAGCAGGGGCTGGAGTTTCAGGGGGGATGTTAGTCATATTCATCATTGCACTGTAGTTATATACAGTATAGTGCACTGAACCAGTGACACGTCAATAAACCTGGTTAGAACATTTTCGACCTGCCCCACCGGGAATCAGCTGCCGGGTGGTTATTTACAATGGCGCATCAAGTTCTTTGGTCCAAAAGAGTTTATGGAGTTGTTACTTTACTCACAGCTCCTGGGTTGTATACCGTACCAAGCCCATTAAAAAAGTGTGGTATAAAAAAAATCATCAAGATTCTTCAAATAATTTTAACCTGGATGTACAACATGAAAACCGCAATCATCGTGTTAGCCTGTTTATGTTTTTTACCTTACGTTATGGCTTTTGTAGCGAGTTATTTCCGGAAAAAACAATTAGGCAAATTTGATAATCAAAATCCGCGCGCGCAATATGCGCAATTGCAAGGGCCTGGTGCACGCGCCGTTGCGGCGCAACAAAATGCCTGGGAG